>JBBSLR010000163.1:0-6676 GCA_038255045.1 Phormidesmidales cyanobacterium | reverse complement strand
GCTCCGCTTGGTGGGTTCGGAAAACGCAGGTCTAGTAGTTAGAAACCTGTCGAAGAGGCATTCCGCCCGTGATCAAAAGAGCACATGTAGGACTGGCTGTGGAGATGGCTTAGGTCTGCGGCAAACCTTGGGCCTAGAGAATATAGGCAAAGGCACAGCAGAGCAAGAGTATCTTTGGTCGGATGCTATCACAACCTCACTCGATTCACAAGGCGGTATTTACTCTAGTTGACCAAGCTGCCCTCGTTGACCAAGCTGAACTTGCTGAACTAATTTAAGTCGGCGATCGCCTAAATCACCAGACCCAGGCGGCTCCCCGCCCGTTACGTTCTCACCTGCGCCCTCAATTTCAATCTGGCAGGTTTGTCAGCAGGTTTATTGGCCTGTTTTGTTAGCCTGTTTTGTTAGACTGTGAGGGTTCCAACGGTATCTCCCTCACTCCACCAAGGATTCTTCGGCATGACGGTTGCACCCTTCCCGACCCCGCTGATCAAAACCCACGACCTGCTGCGGCAAGATTATTCGGCCCCGCGCGATCGCTTCGACGCCGCCTGGGAAGCCACCCTGTCTACGCTGCTGGGTCTGGGCCGCACCGCCGGGGCTGACTTCGTAGAATTTTTTCTAGAGCGCAGCAACTACATTAGCTGCCAGGCCGAAGACGACGCCATCACCAGCCTCTCGCCTCAGCTGGTGACCGGGGCCGGGGTGCGAGTCTTTTTGGGCCAAGCCGACTGCTATGTCAGCACCAACGACCTCACCTTTAATGGTCTTAGGGCTGCCCTTGACAAGGCTTTGGCGATCATGGGGCTTGCCCTACCCGGCCCCAGTGCCAACCTGGCTGAAATTAACCTCGAGCTGCTGCGCGACTACGCCACTACCAAGGGCAAAGACGCCTGGCTTGGCCAGTGCAGCTCGATGCAAGAGATGGGCGAGGTGCTGCTGGCCGCCAATAGCGCCCTGGCTAAGGAGGCCAGCCACGTGCAGTCGCGCCGCGCCGTCTACTTTCGCGACTGGCAAGAGGTGCTGGTGGCCGCCAGCGACGGCACCTTTGCCCGCGACATTCGCCTCACCCAGTCGGTGGGCTACAACCTGCTGTGCGCCGATGGTGAGCACCGTTCTTCCATTGGCCAGCGGGCGGGCGACACCAGCGACCCCGGCTTTCTGCGCGAGTGGAATTACAGCACGGTGGCCGCTGACGTGGCTGAGTCGGCGGGCAAAATGCTCTACGCCGACTATGTAGAGTCGGGCACCTACCCGGTGATCATGGCCAATAAGTTTGGCGGCGTCATCTTCCACGAAGCCTGCGGCCACCTGCTCGAGACCAACCAGATCGAGCGGGGCACCACCCCCTTCATTGACAAAAAAGGCCAAAAAATCGCCCACGAAAACCTCACCGCCTGGGATGAGGGGCTTTCCCCCGACGCCTTTGGCACCATCGACATGGATGACGAGGGCATGCCCGCCCAGCGCACCCTGCTGATCGAAAACGGCATTCTTAAAAACTTCATCTCTGACCGGGCTGGCTCCATGCGCACCGGCCACCCCCGCACCGGCAGCGGTCGCCGCCAGGGCTTTACCTACGCCGCCGCCAGCCGCATGCGCAACACCTACATTGCCCCCGGCGACTATTCCGTCGAAGAGCTGTTTGCCTCCGTCGAAAAGGGCATCTACTGCAAGCAGATGGGCGGCGGCAGCGTCGGTGCCACCGGCCAGTTCAACTTCGCGGTTTCTGAAGCCTACCTGATTGAGCATGGCCAAATCACCAAGCCCCTCAAGGGCGCGACCCTGATCGGCGAAGCCACCGAAATCATGGACAAAATTTCCATGTGCTCCAATGACTTAGATCTGGCGGCGGGCTTCTGCGGCTCCATTAGCGGCAGCATCTACGTCACCGTCGGGCAGCCGCATTTGAAGGTTGACTCGATTACCGTCGGCGGACGGTAGGGGTACCCCTCCACGACCCAAGCGGTCAATCGTCGAGCCAGTTGCTGTCGTCGTCATCCCAGTTGCTCTCTGGGGGTGCCGCTGGGGAGCCGGTGGGCTGCTCGGGAGCGGCGGGCGGGTTAGCGGTGGCGGGTTCTGGGGCGATCACCTCACTCTCCCCCTTACTCTCTACCGCTGCCGTGTCCACGATGGTCACGGTCTCTGGAGGAGGAGCTTCATCCTCCGCAGGCTTGGGCTTTTTGCGATCTAGCGGCGAAGGCCGGGGGGGGATATCGATCATTTCTCGCTTGGGCTTTTTGCGATCCAGCGGCGAGGGCCGGGGCGGGATATCAATCATTTCTCGCTTAGGCTTTTTGCGATCCAGCGGTGAGGGTCGGGGGGGAATCTCGATCACCTCTCGCTGAGGCTGAGGAGCCTTCTTTGCCACACCGCCAAGCCAGGTCTTCAGACCCGCCACCCTAGCCCCCAGAGAGACCCCGCTCGGCTTGGCTGTCGGTGCCGAAGGCCCCGGTGGCGCTGCGGGGGGGGTGGGCGATCGCCCAGGCTGCTGGGCTAGTGAATCCGGTGACGACGCAGTATTTGCTTTAGCAGTATTTGCCTTGGCAGCATCTACCTCTGCCCCAGGGGAAACGGTCGGGGCCGGGGCCATGGCGGCTGGCCGAACGGCGGGTGCCAGCTCATCGACAAACTCGTAGTCCACATCCTTGAGGGAAGAGGCGCGTATCTCGGCCACCGCGATCGCCGGATCGCCGAGCTGCATTGCGCCGGTAGGTTTTGGCAGCCAGCGACCCAGGGGGGTAGCCCGCAGCAGCTCTAAACCCGACTGCTGGAGCTGCCGCCCCAAGGCGGGCCAAGAGTCTTTAGTCAGGGGAGTTTGCCGGTCTAGGGGCGTGCGCTTGCGGCGCAAGGTCAGGGTTTGCCAGCCCAGCCAGCCCAGCAGCACCACGCTAGCGATGTGGCCCAACAGCTCTGTAGGCGAGGTCTGAACGGCGGTAAACCACAACACCAGCCCATAGAAAGCCCCCACCCCGCTGAGCAAGAAGTCGTGGCGGCGGTGCACCTCTGGGAAAAAGAAAGCAGCGCCGTACAGCGCCAGGCTGCTGGCCCAAATTGCGATCGCTAAGCCGTGAGCCAGCATGGCCACACCCCCTGCACAACACCCTTACTCTATCGCGGCTTGCTCAGCTCAAAACAATCAGTGGATGGACATCACCCACTCACCCACATCCCGCCCTAGGATGCCCCAGCTTTTTTTGAGAACAGCACCAGCACGGTCTTAACGATCAGCTGGATGTCGTACATCAGACTCCAGTTTTCCTGGTAGTCCAAATCCATCCGAATCACATCTTCAAACTTTTTCACCGTAGAGCGACCCTTCACCTGCCATTCACCCGTCATGCCGGGTTTGACATCGAGGCGCTGCCACTCGGGCACCTTGTACTGCTCAATCTCGTCGGGGGTGGGGGGACGGGTGCCGACCAGGCTCATGTCGCCTATCAGCACATTCCAAAACTGGGGTAGCTCATCGAGGCTAGTGCGCCGCAAAAAACGGCCGATCTTGGTAATCCGGGGGTCGTTCTCGTTTTTAAACAGCGGCCCTTCGACCTCATTTTTCACCTGAGCCTTGCGGGCCTCAGCATCGGTCACCATCGAGCGAAACTTCCAAATTTCGAAGCGCTTGCCCATCCATGAGCACCGTACCTGCTTAAAGAAAATGGGGCCGCCATCCTCTAATTTGATGGCAATCACAATGGGCACCGCCAGCACCGTGGTCAGCACCAGGCCAACCAGCGCCCCCACAACATCCAGGGCGCGCTTGCCCTTAGAGGTCACCGAGGGGTGGGTGGTGAGTGCCGTGAAGCGCATTTCGGGCTTGACCGCCAGAGCCTCTGGCTCCCCAGGCGCAGTCTCAAAGGTGAACAGCTGCTCTAGGTCGGTCAGAGCTAGCACCATGCGCACCTGTTCTTGCACGCCGCGCAGCACCATAGAGATGCCCTTGGTCTGGCAGGTGCGGTAACAGATAACTAACGCCCCAAGGCCGCTACTGTCAATAAACCCGGTTTGGCTCAAGTCAATAACAATAACTTTAAGGTCAGGCTGCTCTAGACACTGGTGCTGGATCTGCTGCTCAAACTCGACCGCCTCGACCACGGTCAGGGTAGACGGTACGCTAACGATGCAGGTGGTGTCAGGCCCATCCGCAGAGGGCTGATCTGTAGCCATTTTAGAATCCTGATCTTGGGCAATGGATGAGGTCATACCGACATCCCTGATAGTGATTAATGGCATCAGGTACTGTCAAGATTCCCTCAGCCATAGCCAAACTATAGGAGCCACATCCGTAGGTTGCCCTGTCTCCGCACTCAGCTTCAAAGAGTCTTAATAGGTCTTTGATGAATTGGCTAGGAAAATCTAGGTATTTTCCCATTGAGGGAGACAGATAACCATAACTACTGCCTAGCCCCCCATGGCCCTAAGCGGCTAGCAGCTGCCGCAGCACGTAGGGCAAAATGCCGCCGTGGCGGAAGTATTCCACCTCGTCGAGGGTATCAATGCGGCACAGCAGCGGTACGGTAGTGGTATCGCCGCTGACTCGGTGAACAATCAAGTTAACCGCCATACCGGGCTGAATACCGCCGCTGATACCCGTCAGGTCAAAGGTTTCGGTGCCGTCTAGGTGCAGCCCGCTCCGCTGCACGCCCTCTGTAAACTGTAGCGGCAGCACCCCCATGCCCACCAGGTTAGAGCGGTGAATGCGCTCGAAGCTCTCGGCCACCACGGCTTTCACCCCCAGCAGCCGGGTGCCCTTAGCCGCCCAGTCGCGCGACGATCCGGTGCCGTACTCTTTGCCCGCAATCACCACTAGGGGGGTGCCGCTGGCCTGGTACTTCATCGCTGCTTCATAGATGGACATATCGGTGCCGTCGGGCATGTACTTGGTGACGCCACCGGAGGAGCCGGGCACCATTTCGTTTTTGAGGCGAATGTTGGCAAAGGTGCCGCGCATCATCACCTCGTGGTTGCCCCGGCGAGAGCCGTAGGAGTTGAAGTCGGCGGCGGTGACGCTGTTGCCCACCAGGTAGCTGCCGGCGGGGCTGTCGGTCTTAATTGCCCCGGCGGGGGAAATGTGGTCGGTGGTGATGCTGTCGCCTAGGATGGCCAGAGGCCGTGCGCCAAAGATATCGGCAAAGGCCTGACCGTTGACGCTGGGGGGCATGTCATCGAAGTAGGGCGGGTTTTGCACGTAGGTGCTGTCGCTATTCCAGGTGTAGGTTTGGCTTTGGGGGGTGGCGATCTGCTGCCAGTCGGCAGTGCCGGTAAACACGTTGCTGTAGCGGCTGCGGAACATCTCGGGGGTGAGGGCGGCGGTCATCACCGCAAAGATTTCGGCGCTGGTGGGCCAGATGTCTTTTAAGTAGACGGGTTTACCGTCAGTTCCCTGGCCGATGGGGTCGGTTTTGAGGTCGATGGCCAGGTTGCCGGCGATCGCATAGGCCACCACCAGCGGCGGCGAGGCCAGGTAGTTGGCCTTGGTGTGGGGGCTGACCCGGCCCTCAAAGTTGCGGTTGCCCGAGAGCACCGCGCCCACCACCAGGTCGTGCTCCTCAATGGCGCTGGCAATGGGGCCTGACAGCGGCCCCGAGTTGCCGATGCAGGTGGTGCAGCCGTAGCCCACCAGGTTAAAGCCCAGGGCGTTGAGGTCATCTTGCAGGTTGGCTTTTTCGAGGTAGTCGCTCACCACCTGGCTACCGGGGGCGAGGGAGGTCTTCACCCAGGGTTTGACCGTCAGCCCCTGGGCGCGGGCTTTGCGGGCCACCAGCCCAGCCCCAATCATCACCGAGGGGTTAGAGGTGTTGGTGCAGCTGGTGATGGCGGCGATCACCACGTCGCCGTCGGTGAGGCTGTAGTCAGTACCGGCTACGGGCACCGACTGCTTCTCGCTGTAGTCTTTGCCGCTAAAGCCGGGAAAGTCAGAGGTTTTGAACTGGTTGGACAGGGCCGCCAGGGTGACGCGATCTTGGGGTCGCTTTGGCCCGGCTAGGGAGGGCTCTACCGTGGCCAAATCTAGCCCTAGAGAGTCGGTAAAGACGGGTTCAGGGGCGGCGGCATCGCGCCAGAGGCCCTGGGCCTTAGCGTAGGCCTCGACTAGGGCGACCCGCTCCGGCTCACGGCCTGAAAACTCTAGGTAGCGGATGGTTTCGCCGTCGATGGGGAAGAAGCCGCAGGTGGCGCCGTACTCGGGGGCCATGTTGGCGATGGTGGCGCGATCGGCCAGGGTGAGGTGGTCGAGGCCGTCGCCGTAGAACTCGACAAACTTGCCGACCACGCCCTTGGCCCGCAGCATCTCTACCACGGTGAGCACCAGGTCGGTGGCAGTGGCCCCCTCGGGCAGCGCCCCGGTGAGCTTAAAGCCCACCACTTCCGGAATCAGCATGGAGATCGGCTGGCCCAGCATCGCCGCCTCAGCCTCGATACCGCCCACGCCCCAGCCCAGCACCGCGAGGCCGTTGATCATGGTGGTGTGGCTGTCGGTGCCCACTAGGGTGTCGGGGTAGGCGATGGTTTCGCCGTTTTCGTCCTTTGTCCACACCACCTGGGCCAGGTATTCTAAATTCACCTGGTGGCAGATGCCGGTGCCGGGGGGCACGACGCGGAAGTTGTCGAAGGCGCTCTGGCCCCAGCGCAGAAAGGCGTAGCGCTCAAAGTTGCGCTGAAATTCTTTCTCGACGTT
>JBBSLR010000162.1:0-6682 GCA_038255045.1 Phormidesmidales cyanobacterium | reverse complement strand
CCCTCCTAAGGGCAGATCCTCACGCGTTACTCACCCGTCCGCCACTAACCCCGAAGGGTTCGTTCGACTTGCATGTGTTAAGCACGCCGCCAGCGTTCATCCTGAGCCAGGATCAAACTCTCCATGTTAGTGACTAATCCCTAAAGACTAATCTCAAATAGTCATTCGTGAAAAATGACCCGAAAAGCATGTCCCGGATACCTCAGTATCCGATTCTGTCTTTCTTCTTGACTTAACAACAACACTAATGCTATCGTTAAACCAATTTAATCCTTGACAGGAACCTTGGCTTTGTTTCTAGACTATGTAGTTGTCGAGGTTCGCTGCAACCCTCGGTGAAAAGCTCGTTCGAGCCGCTTCCCTCAGGCGCTTTACTAATATAAGCCGGATGCCTGACACTGTCAATACCTTAATCCAAATTTTTTTAAAACAGCGAAACCCCTTGCAGTGCAAGGGGTTTCGCTGTTTTGGCTGCCTTTAAAGCCGAGAGTCGTCGTTTTTTTTTGAGGAAATCTTTCTGATAGACACCGTATCTGGGGGTGGATAGAGGAGAAACAACGGCAGGGATAGCGTAGCGAAATTGGCTCTGGGCAAGGATTAAGAGCTTTAAGACGGCATTAAGCTAGCTCTGTAATGGGAGATACAGACAGCCCTAGATTTTTCTTCTCAGCGCTGGGCAAAGCTGGCGTAGGCTGTGGGCTGCTAGATGGGATGGCGGATTGATTGGCGCTGGGGGCGGCACTGGGGGACGTCTGTTGAATACTATTAGAGATTATGGATGTGAGTTTGAGTTAGTAGCTGGGGGTAGCTGTGCATTTTCAGTCTGTGATTGCGACGCTGAATGACTTTTGGACTAAGCAGGGCTGCGTGATTATGCAGCCCTACGATACGGAGAAGGGAGCGGGGACGAAGAGCCCCCACACGTTTTTGCGGGCGCTGGGGCCGGAACCGTGGGCGGTGGCCTATGCGGAACCCTGCCGCCGACCGGCGGACGGGCGCTATGGGGAGAACCCAAACCGCTATCAGCATTATTTTCAGTACCAGGTGTTGATTAAGCCGTCGCCGAGCGATATTCAGGAAATATATATAGAGTCGCTGCGAGCCCTGGGGATCAAGCCGGAAGACCACGACATTCGCTTTGTGGAGGACAACTGGGAGGATGCGGCGGTGGGCGCCTGGGGCGTGGGCTGGGAGGTGTGGCTGGACGGCATGGAGGTGACTCAGTTCACCTATTTTCAGCAGTGTGGGGGGATTGACTGTCGGCCGGTGTCGATTGAGCTGACCTATGGGCTGGAGCGGTTGACGATGTATTTGCAGGAGGTGGATGCGATCGCCAAGATCCAGTGTAATGACCAGCTCACCTACGGCGATATCTACATTCAGGCGGAGATCGAGAACTCGACCTATAACTTTGAGGCATCGAACCCGGAGCTGCTGTTTACGCTGTTTGACCTGTATCAGCAGGAGGCAGAGCAGCTAATGGATCGGGGGCTGGTGCTGCCGAGCTACGACTATGTGCTGAAGTGCTCCCACACGTTTAACCTGCTGGATGCTCGGGGGGTAATTTCGGTGACGGAGCGCACCCGGTACATTCGCCAGGTGCGGGGGTTGGCGCGGCGGGTGGCGCAGCTATACCTGGAACAGCGGGAGAAGCTGGGGTTCCCTCTACTGGAAAACGTGCAACAAAAGGTGGCCTAGCAGCTAAGTGGCTTAAAAAAGGCGGTGCCTCCTATAGACTGTGGAGAGGCACCGCCTTTTTTATCAATAGCCAGGCAGAAGCCAGGCAGATTGGTTCGGGTTAGGTAACCTGGCGCAGAATCGTAGCCAGGGCATGCAGCAGAGTATCGACATGCTCTCGTTGGCTGTTGTAGCCCATCAGGCCAATGCGCCACACTCTGCCGCCGAGTTCTCCGAGTCCGCCGCCGACTTCGATGTTGTAGTCAGCCATGAGCTGGCGGCTGACGGCTTTGGCATCAACTCCATCGGGCACGCGCACGGTGGTGAGGGTGGGTAGCCGCAGGGCTTCTTCAACATGGCAGCTCAGACCAAGGTCGGCTAGCCCCGACCAGAAGTATTCAGCGGTTTGCTGGTGGCGCTGCCAACGGGCGTCTAGGCCTTCTTCGGCTAGCAGACGCAGAGCTTCGCGCAGAGCATAGGTAAGATTGACCGGGGCGGTGTGGTGGTAGACCCGCTCTGGCCCCCAGTACTTACGCAGCAGGGCAGCATCGAGGTACCAGTTGGCGACGGGCTGGCGGCGGCGCTCTAGTTTGGCCACGGCGCGATCGCTCATGGTAAAAGGAGAAATACCGGGGGCGCAGCTCAGCCCTTTTTGGCCACAGCTGTAGGCTAAGTCCACCTGCCATTCATCTAGAAAAATGGGGACGCCACCCAGGCTGGTGACAGTATCGACCAACAGCAAACAGTCGTGGGCAGCACAGGCGGCACCTAGCCCTTCGAGGGGTTGACGCACCCCGGTAGAGGTTTCGGCATGGACGATCGCCAATACCGCAGGCCGATGTTCTGCCAGAGCCGCAGTCAGTTCTTCGAGCGAAAAGGCTTCGCCCCAGGGCCGATTAATAGTGACAACATCGGCCCCGTAGCGCTGGGCCATGTCTACTAAGCGATGGCCAAAGTAGCCTTTGACGCAGACCAGAATGCGATCGCCCGGCTCAATCGCATTGGCAAGGGTGGCTTCCATAGCCGCTGACCCAGTACCGGCCACGGCGTAGGTGAGGGGGTTGGTGGTTTGCCAGGTGTAGCGCAGCAGTTCCTGAACCTCATCCATCATGGCCAGGTAGGCGGTGTCGAGGTGACCGATGGGCTGCTGGTTCATGGCAGCGATGACGCGAGGGTCGGCGTTGGATGGCCCTGGCCCTAACAACAGGCGATCGGGTACCACCAGAGGCTCCATAGAAGCGGGCGGAGCCAGGGGGACAGAGGTGTTGGGGGACAGGGTGATTGCCATGGCTGATACCGAAAATGATTACAACAACTAAACTAAACCCAATCCAAGTCTAGTCACCCGCTAGGTAGAAAAATAAACCCTGGTTCTTAAAGAATCCAGGGCTTTTAGCTTTATGGAGATTTCCGCCGTCTACAGCGCCGCCAGCACGTCGCGGGCGGCGGCGATGGTGGCCTCAATATCCTCATTGGTGTGGGCCAGCGAGGTAAACCCGGCCTCGTACTGCGACGGAGCCAGGTAGACGCCCCGCTCCAGCATGCCCCGGTGGAAGCGGCTAAACTTTTCCAGGTCAGAGCCTTTAGCGTCTTCGAAGTTGCTAATGGGGCCGGGGTTAAAGAACATGCCAAACATAGCGCTGATGTGGCCACCGCAGACTTCGTGTCCCGTATCGCGGGCTGCCTGAAGCAGGCCCTCGGTAAGCTTGGCCGTCAGCCGCTCTAGCTCATCGTAGGTGCCAGGCCGCTGAAGCAACTCCAGAGTTTTGATACCTGCGGTCATGGCTAGAGGATTCCCCGACAGGGTGCCTGCCTGGTACACCGGGCCAGCGGGGGCAATCATTTCCATAATCTCGCGGCGACCGCCGTAGGCCCCCACGGGTAGCCCGCCGCCGATAACTTTACCCAGGGTGGTGAGGTCGGGGGTGACGTTAAACTTGGCCTGGGCACCGCCGTAGGCAATGCGGAAGCCGGTCATGACTTCGTCGAATACCAGCAGGGCATCGTGCTCACGGGTAATTTCGCGCAGGCCCTCTAAAAAGCCGCCATCGGGGGTGATAAACCCGGCGTTACCCACCACCGGCTCTAGAATTACCCCAGCGATTTCCCCAGGGTTTTGGGCAAATAGGGCCTTCACCGCTTCGAGCTCGTTGTAGGGGGCGGTTAGAGTGTCACTGGTGGCGGCTTTGGGCACTCCGGGGGAGTCAGGCAAGCCCAGGGTCGCGACCCCAGACCCGGCCTGCACCAAAAACATGTCGGCGTGGCCGTGGTAGCAGCCCGAAAACTTGATGATTTTGTTGCGGCCGGTGTAGGCGCGCATTAGCCGCAGTACAGCCATGCAGGCTTCGGTGCCGGAGTTGACGAAGCGCACCATCTCGATGCTGGGCACGGCCTGAATGACCATTTCAGCCAGCACGTTTTCGAGGTAGCAGGGGGCACCGAAGCTGGTGCCTTTTTCAAGCGCCGCCGACAGGGCTGCGAGCACTTCGGGGTGGGCGTGGCCGCAGATGGCGGGGCCCCAGGTGCCCACATAGTCAATGTATTTGTTGCCGTCTACATCCCAGATGTAGGCACCTTTGACGTGATCAAACACGATGGGCTGCCCGCCCACCGACTTGAAGGCACGTACCGGAGAACTCACACCGCCCGGCATGAGGTTTTGGGCGGCGGCAAAAATTTCTTCTGATTTTGCTGTTTTAAATGGGGCTGTACTGACCAAGGCACGTTCCTCTCAAAGACCAAATTCTCCTGGGGTCTTGAACTAGACCGCCAGGGCGTTAGCTCTGATCATTATCCTATTGATTGGAGGTGGCGTAGCGCTTGATGTTAAGGAATGTAGCGTTAGCGGCGCAGGTGGTGCAGGCGGCCGTTCTTGATCTGCACCACGGGGTGGTTAGAGATGCGCACCAGATGCTCGTCGTGGGTGGTGACGATGACGGTGATGCCGATGGAGTTGAGTTTTTTGAGGATCTTGATCACTTGCAGAGAGTTGTCGGCATCAAGGTTGCCGGTGGGTTCGTCGGCCAGCAGCAGGGGCGGGGTATTGACTACGGCGCGGGCAATGCTCACCCGCTGCTGCTCACCGCCGGAGAGTTCGTCGGGGAAGCATTGGGCTTTGCCCTGGAGGCCCACCATTTTTAGGGTGGGCCAGAGGCGACGGTGAATTTCTTTGCGGGTGAAGCCCTGGGCCCACAGCACAAAGGCCACGTTCTCGGCCACGGTGCGCTTGGGGATGAGCTTGTAGTCTTGAAAAACAACGCCAATGCGGCGGCGCATCATGGCGAGGCGGTTGCCCCGCAGGGCAGAGATGGGTTCGTCGGCGACGAGAATATTGCCGCCCGTGGGGCGCTCGTGGCCGTAGAGCAGTTTGAGCAGAGTCGATTTGCCGGAGCCGGAGGGGCCGGTGACAAAGAGAAAGTCGCCGGGATTGACGGTCAGGTTGACGCCGGTTAGCGCCTGGCTGCCGTTGGCGTAGGTCTTTTCGACGTTGGTGAGCGAGACGATGGGCTGAACAGATGGATCGATCGGGGGAGCAGTGTCGAGCACGGGGGATGGGGATGGGTCAGAGGCGGAGCGGGCGGGGACTACAAGCTTGAAGCGGTCTTGCAGTCTTGCTCTGACATCTTCTGGAAGGCCGGTCAGCTTGGCGTTGTCGGTGGGGCGGTGTAGCACAGAAGTCATAGGACGTCCTAACTGTGAATGGGTTAGCCGGGCAAGGCTATGAACCTGGCTTAAACACGAACACCGCGCCGCCAAAAGCGGTAGCAGGGCGGGTATGGCTTTTGGGTGGCTATTGTACCGGAAAGACCGTAACTGGCAAAAGGTATATTTGTTTTTTCAATAATCGTTATGGTTTGTTACCACAGGTGCATAGCTGAGCTGTAGCCCTAGGACTCTAGAAGAGTACCGCAACGTTTGCAAAATTGGGCATCACCGTCGTGAAGCGTGAGGCCGCAGCTAGGGCAGGGCAGTTGCTGCCCGACTTTGCCCAACTGCCGAATTAGCCTGCCGACTTGGGTGGGAACTAGGGCGATACCCGTGAGAATCATTAGTACCGTCAGCCCCCGACCAGCTTCGGATATAGGGGTAACGTCGCCGTAGCCGACGGTGGTTATGGTGACCACGGCAAAGTAGAGCGCGTCTAGAAAAGTGCCAAAGTCTTCAGGGTTGCTGGGGTGCTCGACCTGAAAAATCAGGCCAGAGTAAATGAAGATGATCGTGCCTAGGGTTAACAGAATGCGGATCAAAATTAGACTGTCGGTGCTGGTCACCTGACCAAACCAACGCCTGTCGTCAAAAATTCGCACTAGGCGCAAAATTCGCAGCGATCTAAAAAAGCGCACAAAGCGCATATCAAAGATGCCGATCCACGAGGGCAGCAGGGCCACTAGATCGATTAGACCGTAGAGGCTGAGGGCGTAGCGCCAGGGCCGCTGGGCCACCCACAGCCGCAGGCCGTACTCTAGGGTGAATGCCACCACGATCAGCCAGTCGAGGGCGTTGAGCCAGGCATCGAGGGCAGGTGAGATGGGGTAGGTTTTGACGACAAAAATGACGGCAGACAGAAAAATCAGCAGCACGATCGCACCATTGATCACCCGACCCGCCAGGGTGTCGGTAGTGTTGAGGTGGCCGCGCAGGCGTTCGCGCAGCGTCGGTCTTTGACCATCGCGCCAGTCGCCTGGCTGTTTGTCTAGGGCTTCTTCCATGGCTGATTTTTCCATTGCGTTTATGCCCACCCCCAGGATGGTTCTACGGTCTGCCCTGGGCTAAGATAGCCAGGCAGACCGATTTTTATCTGGCTGCGATTTTTTAATTGTCTTGGTTCTAGCACCAGATCTATCTAGGGATTAATTTAGCTTTTTAGGTTTGCTCTGGGTCTAGGTTAGCGCCGCCCAGGCCGCTACCAGCTAGATTTTTCGCGGGTGATATCTTTTGGCTGGGGCTGAGGGTTAGATTGAGTATCACTGCGGCATTTTGAGCACCTATGGCGATCGTACCTATT
>JBBSLR010000161.1:0-6701 GCA_038255045.1 Phormidesmidales cyanobacterium | reverse complement strand
GGTGAACTAAGCTTCAACCGGATAGCTATCGGGCTTCGCCAGTTGAATCATGCGGTTAAGCGCCGCACACTGTAAGAAAAGTTCGACCGCCTGATTGTCAAAGGTTCGAGAACGCACCTGCCCCCCAAAGGTGACCTTGAGACGAAACATCGTGGTTTCAGCCAGCGACCGACGGTGATAGCCACTCTCCTGCTTCCAATCCGCCCGTCCGACCTGGTCTATGCGCTGCAAGATTTGGTCTCTCGGGTGGGTCGGGGTCTCCTCCTGAGGCCGACAGGGCTGGGCGTCGTGTCGTGGGGGAATCGTGGCCACCGCGTTCCGCTCGGCAATGGCCTCATGGCAAGCAAAGGTGTCGTAGGCCCCATCGCCCGAGACTTGGGCGATCTCACCGTTAATGCCATCGAGCAAACTGGGAAGGATTTCGCTGTCGTGATAGTCGTTGGTGGTGACTTCAGCGACCACGATCTCGCCCGTAGTCTCATCGACACCGAGATGAAGCTTGCGCCAGGTGCGCCGCTTGCTGACGCCATGCTGTCGCGCTTTCCATTCCCCTTCTCCGTAGACTTTGATGCCCGTGGAGTCCACGACGATGTGCCGCGCCCCAGCCGCAGGCTGAACCGGCATGGCCACCGACAACGCTCCCAACCGTCGCGATATTGTACTGTGGTCGGGCACCGGCAGCGCGATGGCCATCAGCTGAAATAGCGATTCGACCAAGCCCTGGGCTTGACGACCCGCCAAGTGGAACAGGCTCTTGAGGGTCGCCACCGTCGCAATCGCCGTATCACTGTAGGTTTGAGAGGCCCCTCGCCGGCCCGTGGGCGTTGTGACTACCCACTGCTTAAGGGCGTCTTCGCTCAGCCAGACGGTGAGACTGCCTCGCTGCTTTAGGCCAGCGTTATACTCAGACCAGTTACGGACTCGGTACTGCATCGGCGTCAGGTTTTGGGTGCTACTTAAACCTTATGCCATCACCCCGTTCGTAACACCCCATTTATGCAACAACGCCCTTGTCTAATATCGACCAGGTGACGGTTGCCCGTTTTTTGCAGCTGGTAAACCCGATAGCCCAAGCCCGCTTTGATCTCTCCCACTCGCACCGCAATTTGAAACTGAGTTGCCAGCAGCTGGCGCACTTCTTCAGCTAGCTCTGAAGCTCGAGGAGAAATGAGGTCAATATCTTGAGTCATGCGAGGTTCGCTTACCCAGGCGTTGACCGCCTGCGCGCCAAAAACCACCACGTCGGTGCGGTTGCGCAAAAACTCTAGCACCGCCGCCTGAATCGTGGCCAGCGGCAGCGATTCTGCCATAGCAAATTCCTGAAAGGTAAGCACTCCCGCATTGAGCATTGGCGTTGGCTCCAGCATGGGCTAGCAGATTTGCTGCTGTCTAAAGCTTAGCCTGGCTGGGAGCTATTGCCAGACTGAGCACCTGCCAAGGGGATAAAGTGTTCCATGCGTTCTTTTCCTGGGGCTGCTCCAGCAGATTCATAGGGCCGATCGCCGCCACGGGCAGAGCGCCACTGAGACTAATGGTGCTTTCTGCCCCAGCGCTTTCATAGCCGCGCAGAATGTATTGGTTTTGATTACCCTCTGCCTGCTTGAAGGCCGACAGCACAAAGGTGGTGTCGCCCAGATCGATGAAGCTGGCGGTGGATTGGCCATTGTCGGCAAGCGATGCCGAGTTGGGAACTAGGCAAGGCTGAATCGGCAGGTTGAAGTTGCGCGCCGCCTGGACAGTTTTGGCCCGTTGCCAGCCCTGGGCGTGGGGGTAGATGGCGTAGCTGAAGGTTTGCAGGCCGCGATCGCACCCCGGATCGGGCCACACCGGAGCCTTGAGCAGCGTCAGCCGCAGCTGGTTGGCCGTGGCATCAAACCCGTGCTTGTAGTCGGTGAGTATGCTCACCCCCCGCTCCCCATCGCTGAGATCGGCCCAGCGCAGGGCGGGCACCTCCCACTTGGCTTGGTCTTGGGGGGTGACGGGGGTGGTGGCGCGGGCGATCGCCCCAAAGGGAATTTCGTAGGTCGCCTCAGCCGCCGACACCGTCAGCGGAAAGGCCACCTTCAGCACCACCTGGGTTTCGTGCCAGTCGACCTGGGTGTGCACCACCAGCAGGGGCGAATTTACGTCTAAGCAATAGTCTTGGGTAATGGTGGACTGATTGAAGGCGTGGACTACTCGGAGGGTCTGCCTGACTGGGCCAGATTCCACCCACTCAATCTGTTTCAGCTCGAACGTCTCTAGGGGGTGGGCTTGGTAATCGGGGGCAAGGTTCCAGGCATCCCAGTACTGGCCTGCGTCTTTGAAGACCTGGAGCTGGTTGCCGCCGCCCTGGAAGGTGTCGGTGTCGGTGGCTTTGTCAATCAGGCTGGCGATCGCACCCGTGGCCGGGTCAACGGTGGCGCGGAGCTGATCATTCTCTAAGACCCACCCGGCGGGCGGAGAGCTGGGCTGGGCGACCGCCGAGGGCACTAGCCAAATCAGTCGGTAGCCCACGGAGGGCATGGCGGGAACGTAGACCAGCAGCGACTCGGCCCCTGTAGGCTGGGTGAGGAGTGCTTGGCCCTCAGCATTCTGCGCTTGCCAAGGGGTTGAGGCCATGGCAGGGGCGAGGGCGATCGCCACCACCTCACTGCGCGCCCAGTTTAGCGGGTTAAACAGCACCACCGGCACCGCCTCGGGGTGCGGGTGGGCGGGCTGGGGACAGCGCTGGGCCAGGGCACAGAGGGAGGTTTGCAGAATGCGATCGCCCGTCTCTAGCGCGGCCCGCCACTCCCGATTCGCCTCCTCAAACACCTCAGGGATAGACGACCCCGGCAAAATATCGTGGAACTGGTTAAACAGCACCCGCTTCCAGGCGGTTTCCAGCTCGGCGGCGGGGTAGGGCTGAAGGTTGTAGATGGCGGCGACACTGGCGAACAGCTCCGCCTGAAACAGCAGGTCTTCGCAGCGGCGGTTGTACTGCTTTTGGTCGCCGTGGGTGGTGTAGCAGCCCCGGTGGAGTTCGAGGTAGAGTTCGTCGCGCCAGGGGGGGAGGGGCGTGGATGGGTGGATGGGTGAATGGGCAATGGGGTGGACAGATGTAGGGGCAGACCCGTGTGTCTGCCCTGTCGATGGGGCTTCAGCCCTGGGATCGCGGGTGAGCTGGTCGAAGAGGGGGACGGCGTGGCCCCAGGTGAGGGTGGGGAAGAAGGGGGAATCGGCCCAGCGCTGGGCTTTTTGCAGCATGTCGCGGGTGGGGCCGCCGCCGTGGTCGCCGACGCCGGGGAGCCAGAGGGCATCGACAAAGCCAGTATTGGCTTCCCACTGGCAGGCGTAGGTGGCCATGGCCAAGGGGTCGATGTCGCTGCCGATGGGGGGCAGGGTGACACCTGTGATCTCGCTGCCGTCTGGCCCCTGCCAGGTAAACAGCTCGTGGGGAAAGGGGTTGGTGTCATTCCACCGCAGTTTTTGGGTGGCGAAGTAGCGAATGCCGCCCTGGGTGAGCAGCTGGGGCAGCTGCCACGAGAAGCCAAAGGTGTCGGGCAGCCAGGTGATCGCACTCACCGCCCCAAATTTCTCTAGGCAGTAGGTTTGGCCGTAGAGAATCTGACGGGCGATCGCCTCACCCCCCGGCAGATTCAGGTCTGGCTCCACCCACAGCCCCGCATCGATTGCCCACCGCCCGGCTTTAACGGCTTGCTGAATGGTGGCAAACAGGTCTGGCTGGTGTTCTTCGAGCCAGGCAAACAGCGCTGGCGACGAGTGGGTAAAGGTCAGCTCGGGAAAGTCTTTTTGCAGCGCCAGCACCGAGCGAAAGGTATTTTCAGCGACCTGCCAGGTGTCGGCCACGGGCCAGAGCCAGGCCAGATCGAGGTGGGCGTGGCCCAGACATTGCAGGGTGCGCTGCTTTAGCCAGGGTGAAAAGTCCTGGAGGGCGTCGCGCACGTTCTGCAAAGACTGGTGGAATTGGGCGCGGTCAGCCACCGCATCCCAGGCGATACCCGCTAGGGCCTGGGCCAGCGAATCGAGCTTGGCTGCGTCAAAGTGAGCCAGGTAAGTGGCCAATACCGCCAGCTCGTCGGCCACAAAGCCGGGTTCTGGCCCCAGTTCTGTCTCTAGTTCTGGCCATGCCCCCTCAACCGTTTCAAACACCAGCTCGGCCTGCACCAATGCCCCCTGATCGTGGCCAGGGCTGAGCAGCTGGAGCGCCACATCCACCGACTCTCCGGGCACGATGCTGTCGGTCAGCACAATGCGCGTCCAGCAGTCAAAAATATCCCCGGTTTGCCGATGCTCGCCGTTGACAAAAATATCGGCGCGGTTGGCCCACCACCGCAGCGCCAGCCGCGCCCTTAGCCCCGCCAGTGGATAGCCATTGAGATCCGTAGGCCAGGTGAAACGCTGATGCAGCCCCAGCGGCACCTTACCCTGGGGCCAAAAGACATGGCCACGATCATTGAGGGGGGCCAGGGGCCAGTCCGTCCCAGCGTCGCCGGAGAACGTTTCAAAATCCCCAGCGCCGCTTGGGCTGCGGTGCCAGGTGCCCCGCACATCTAGCTGGCTGAGGCGGCGGAGACGATCAAGGTTGGCTAAAATCTGCGGCGAGGTGGCGGGGTCGGGGGGCATAGCTCCGGTATGATCGAGGGTAGCCTCCCCAGTTTATGCAGAGAATGTAGGCAGAGCTATGGCGACTTCGTCGCGCTCATTTCAGAGCCAGACCGTGGCCCGCCTGGTGGCGGGCTATCGCCAGGTGGCCCACAGCGCTGGGCGGTGGCTGCGCCAGGGGCGCACCGTAGCGGTACAGGGGGGCCTGTGGGGTTTGCAGGTAGCCGTATACCCAATCTATGCCGCTGTCCAGGGGGTGCGCCTGGGATATCGGCGGCTGCAGGCGTCGAGTCTGTGGCAGCGGGCCTGGGCCAGGCTGACCGACAGCAATCTGCCCCAGCTGGTGGCAGCAGACATCCCGATTCGATCGCTGCTGTCGGTCATTCAGCCGCCGACCCTGCCGTCATCAATGGTGCGACCCAGCGGGCTGCGGCTGGTGAATAGCTATGGCGGCTGGCTCCAGCAGTCGCAGGCGGGCGCGGTGCTCACCCCCGGCCAGTGGCACCGGTTGCCGCTGCGGGCGACCGTGCGGGGCATAGCCTCAGACTTGGTGACCCGCCGACTGGTGCTAATAACGGTTGACAACGGTGTTTTTAATGGTTTAACCACCGACCAGCAGCACCGGCTGGGCCAGGCGATCGCCCTCATGCTGGCAGAATATGCCCGTGGGTATCGTCAGGCCATGCTGACTCAGCACCTTCAGCAGCCGGGGCTGCCCCTACCGCAGCCAAAGCCAGCCCTGGTTTTGCCCCTGCGATGGCTGCCATCTGGCCTGCGGTGGATGCAGACCAGCACCTTGGCAGCGGCTACTGACCTGTTTGGGGAGGCGGCTCAGCAGCGAGAGACCCAGGCGATCGCCCTCCGCAAACGCGACGCCAGCCAGAAAAATAGGCGTTTCTCTGGCAAAGACAGTCACCCCCAAGAGACTTTCCCCCGAGAAATTTTTCCTAAAAGCTTCTCCCCTGGCAACCGGCCCGCCCAGCATTACGGCTCAGTAGCCTGGGAACCCCTGCCCGCGACAACTTCTGTGGCCGATGCTGTGGCCATGGTGCTAGCTACCCCTAGGGCAGTAGCGGTGGTAGAGAGCAGCCCTTCAGGCATCGTCCCTCACCCAGGTTTAGGCCCTCACCCGGTTTTAGGGGATGCTGCCGCGACAGATTTAGCCGTCAGGGGGAGCCAGCAGGGTGCGATTTACGCTGTGTTGGATGGCGAGACTGCACCTACCAGCCTGGCTCAGCCCAGCCCAAACGTTCCAGCCGCGTCAGACAACCATCAGCTGGCCGCCCCTAGCGCCCTAGAGGCAAAGGTCACCCAGGTTAGCTATATCGACTCGCCCTTGGTAGCCCTGCTGCGCGGCCTCGACTGGCTGCTTTACAGGCTAGAAACCTGGCTGCACAGATTGGGGGCATGGCTGCAACACCACTGGTAGCCCGGCGGCTTCTCCGGAGAAGTAAACGCCGGAGAGGTAAACGAGAGAGGCGAACGTTTGGCGATATGATAGTGCAAGCTTAGTCCTGCACCGAGGCCGTTTCCGCCAACGTGGAATGCTGTTGCTGCTTGGGCAGATCTTGCGCCTACTGTGCTAGCCGTTTGGAGACCTAACTCATGCTGACTCTCAAGATTGTGGTTTATCTCGTGGTTGCCTTCTTTGTCTCGCTGTTTGTCTTTGGCCTTTTGAGCGGCGACCCCTCCCGCAACCCCGGTCGTCAAGACATCGATTAGGCAGCACTAGGGTGGCAGGGGTTGCTTGACACCAATGGAATCTGCCCAATGGAACCTGCCGCCCCAAAAGTAGTCTTTGAAACCTGCGGCGGTCTTGATCTTGCCGCCCCTGGCCCCAACTACCAGTTTTTTAGGGTCTTTGGCCTAGCGGTCATGGCCCTGTTAAGCCCGCTTGTCGGGCTTTGTTTTTGCTTTGGTAATGCCTGCCCATGCCTTTGCCGCTGATTGTGCCTGCTCTGCCCCCAGCCCCTGCGGTGGCCGAAGTTATGCTGGTGTCGGCAGCAGACGATAGGCGGCAGCTAGAAGCGCCCGGCATCGCTGCCCCCGAGCACCTGATCAACCCTGACATCATGCCCCTGGCTGGGGCTGACTGGTTGCTGCCTCTGGCCCAG
>JBBSLR010000160.1:0-6711 GCA_038255045.1 Phormidesmidales cyanobacterium | reverse complement strand
CTTGCGCCAAAGACGCCCCCGCTATGGCGAAACCATTGCTGAAGAGAACTACCGACGCACCCGGCTCCATCTGATTCGCGGCGTTGTTGCCCTGGGCCTGGTGGTGTTTTCGGGGGTGCTCTGGTACCGCTTTATGGAGGGGTGGAGCTGGCTCGATGCCACCTATATGGCGGTGATCACCCTCTCTACCGTGGGCTTTGGCGAAATTAACCCCCTCAGCCCCAGGGGGCGGCTGTTCACCATTGTGCTAATCATGACGGGGGCGGGGGTGATTGCCTACATTCTCAACAGCCTGACGGATGCGATCGTGCAGGGGCATTTCCAGGCAGGCTTTCGGTTACTCAAGCGGCGCAGATTTATGGAATCGTTGCAGGGCCACTACATTATTTGCGGGTTTGGCCGCACCGGACGCCAGGTCGCCACCGAGTTTTCGGCGGAGGACATTGCCTTTATCGTGGTCGACTCCGGCGATGGGGCAACTCAGCTGGCTCAGCAGCAGGGCTATATCACCCTCCAGGGCGATGCCACCCAAGACCAGGTGCTGATGCAGGCGGGCATTGAGCGGGCCCGCTGCCTGGTGGCGGCCCTGCCCTCCGATGCCGAGAATCTCTACATTGTGCTCTCGGCCAAAACCCTGTGCCCGGAGATTCGCACCATTGCCCGCGCCAGCAGCGAAGAAGCCATGATCAAGCTCCAGCGGGGCGGGGCCGATGTGGTGGTGTCACCCTACATTACCGGCGGTAAGCGCATGGCCGCCGCCGCCCTGCGCCCCCAGGTGGTCAATTTTTTTGACGGCATTCTCACCGGGGCCGAGCGCACGGTCTATGTCGAAGAGTTTGTGCTGCTGCCCGAAAGCTGCCCCATCATTGGCAAAACTCTGGCTGAAGCTGAACTGGGCAGCCAGTCTGGAGCGTTGGTTTTGGCCATTCGCCGGGATGATGGAGGGCTGATTTTTGGCCCTACTGCCGACACCCGCCTCTACCCCGGCGATATGGTGATCACCATGGGCAACGCCGATCAGCTGCGGCTGCTGAGCCAAATTATCAGCCCGATTGCGCGATAGATAATTGCGCGATCAATAAAAGAGCACCTCGAGCTGTCGTCCCGTGCTGCTTACCCATCAACCACAGAACCCGGCCAGAAGTCAGGGCTCATGGCCATTTCAAAGGAATAGGGACATTGGTCGGGAAAGCAGTCATCGGGTAATCCCGTTTCGGCGATCGCCAATAACCGAGCATCCTCCCAACCTTCAGCCATGGCTTCGGGAATGCGTGCCTTCAGCCCCGGGTTGCGGCGCAGCAATTTCTCTAGGGCCAACCGCTGACCACGAATGGTGGCTCGCCAGCTATTTGATCGCTGCCAATGCTGGACTTGCCATTTGAGCAGATGGGCGACAAGTTGTACTAGACAAGACTCCAGTTGATCGTAGTGACGATTGCCCAAGTCTTCAATTTCCTCTATCAGGTGGGCCTGATCCAGCAGGTGCAGTTTGCCTTGACGCAGCAGGTCTACCTGTTGCTGAGTCCAGGAATAAAAATCGGTCTCGTAGAGGTATTGAGCCATAGGGGATAGATCCAAATCAGCGATCACCAGGGACGCAACCAGAAGCCGGGTTTTTGGGGTAACTAGAATGCCCCGGACAGGGCTTCCACGCAGCGATCGCAGATCGTCGGGTCTTCACTGCTCTCGTCCACGTGGGTCGAGTAGTTCCAGCAGCGATCACACTTCTGCCCCTGGGCATCCAGCACGCCAATGCCCAGCGCGTCGGACTCGCTGCTGCACTTAACGCCAGCGAGGGCGGAGGGAGTATCCAGCACCTCCACCTGGGACACCAGGAACAGGTAGCGCAGTTCGTCCACGTGGTTGGAGTCGGCGGCGATGGCGAAGCGCCGGGCCTGGCCCATCGCATCCCCAGGGTTCATCGCCGCCAGTTTTTGCCGTAGCTCCTGATCGGCTACATAGAGCATCGCTTTGGCTTCTAAGGAAGAGCCAATGTCCTTCGCGGTGCGGGCCTGCTCCAGCACCCGGTTGACCTCCTGGCGCACGGTGCGAATCTGGCTCCAGGTTTCGGCCAGCTCTGGCTGCTGCCACTGGTCGTCAAGCTGCACCCAGCCCGCCTGAAATACCGACTTGTGGGCGGTGGGGTAGGGCAGGTTTTGCCAGATATCCTCGGCCATGTGGGAGAGCACCGGGGCAATGGCGCGGGCCAGGTTCTCGATGGCAATGGCGAGAACGGTCTGACAGCTCCGCCTACGGAACGAATCCGCCGCGCTGATGTACAGCCTGTCCTTGGCAATATCCAGATAAAAGTTCGACAGGTCGACCGCGCAGAAATTCTGCACGGTTTGGAAGAAGCGGAAGAACTGGTAGGTCTCGAAGGCGTCGGTGATGTCGGCAAACACCTCGGTCATGCGGTGCAGCATGTAGCGATCCAGCTCGGGCAGCTGGTCGTAGGGCACCGCATCCTTGGCGGGGTCGAAGTCGTCCAGGTTGCCCAGCAAAAACCGCGCCGTGTTGCGAATCTTGCGGTACACGTCGGCCATCTGCTTGAGGATGTTGCCCCCCAGCGGCACATCGGAGGAATAGTCGACCGACGACACCCACAGCCGCAGCACGTCGGCCCCGTAGGGAGGCTCCTGCTTTTGGTTTTTGCCGCCGTTGATGACGATGTCGGGGTCGACCACATTGCCGATGGATTTGCTCATTTTGCGGCCCTGCTCGTCGAGGGCAAAGCCGTGGGTGAGCACGGTTTTGTAGGGGGCGTGGCCATTCACCGCCACGCTGGTCAGCAGGCTGCTTTGGAACCAGCCCCGGTGCTGGTCAGAGCCTTCTAGGTACAGATCGACCGGGTAGGCCAGCTCGCCGCGCTGCTGGGCCACCGCCGCCCAGGAAGACCCCGAGTCAAACCACACGTCCATGGTGTCGGTGCCCTTGCGGTAGGTGTGGCCGTTGTGGCGGTAGGCCTCGGGCAGCAGTTCTGCATCGGGCAGCTCCCACCAGGCGTCGGAACCCTTTTCGGCAAAGATCGCCTTGATGTGGGCCAAGGTTTCCTCGTTCAGCAGCGGTTCCCCGGTTGCCTCGTCGTAGAACACCGGGATCGGCATGCCCCAGGTGCGCTGGCGCGAGATGCACCAGTCGGAGCGATCGCCCACCATGGCGGTAATCCGGTTCTCGCCCGTGGCCGGAATCCACTGCACTGCTTGGATGGCCTTGAGCGCCTGGTCGCGGAAGCCCTCCACCGAGGCAAACCACTGCTCGGTGGCCCGGTAGATGGTGGGCTGCTTGGTGCGCCAGTCGTAGGGGTATTTGTGGACGTAGGGCTCGTGCTTGAGCAGCGAACCCGCGTTCTCCAGGGCCTCAATCACCGCCGGGTTGGCGTCCTTGAGCACGTTGAGCCCTTCAAAGGGGCCAGCCTCGGCGGTCATGTCGCCCTTCTCATCCACGGGGCAGAGCACCGGCAGGCCGTAGCGCTGGCCCACCTTAAAGTCTTCGTCGCCATGGCCGGGGGCGGTGTGGACTAGACCGGTGCCCGACTCGGTGGTGACATAATCGCCGCCGATCAAAATCGGGCTGGTGCGATCAAACAGAGGGTGGCGATAGGTGGAATGTTCTAGGGCCGCGCCTTTGATCTCAGCTTTCACCGTTAGCTCAGAGCCGAGGACTTGGCTGATCCGTTCTACCAGATCTTTAGCGATGATCAAATACTTAAACGGCGTGCCCGAGGCCACCTCCACCACGGCGTAGGTCAGCTCGGCATTCACCGCCACCCCCAGGTTGGCCGGAATCGTCCAGGGGGTCGTCGTCCAGATCGCCACGCCCAGTTCGCCCAGGTACGGCTCTAGCACCGCTGCCTCGGTTGACGCGCTCACCATGGGGAAGGCGGCGTAGATGCTGGGGGAGGTGTGGCCCTCGGGGTACTCCAGCTCGGCCTCAGCCAGGGCGGTTTGGGAGCTGGGGCTCCAGTGCACCGACTTGAGGCCGCGATAGATGTAGCCCTTCAGGTACATCTGGCCAAACACCTCGATCTGGGCCGCCTCGTACTCGGGCGTCAGGGTCATGTAGGGGTGATCCCAGTCGCCCCAGACGCCGTAGCGTTTGAAGCCCTCTCGCTGGCGCTCGATGGTCTTGAGGGCAAAGGCTTTGGCCTTGTAGCGCAGCTTGATCGGCGTCAGCTTCTCCCGCGCCTCGGCATCCATGGCTTGCAGCACCTTCAGCTCAATCGGTAGGCCGTGGCAATCCCACCCCGGCACGTAGCGCACCCTGCGGCCCTGGAGCAGCTGATACTTATTAATGGTGTCTTTGAGAATTTTGTTGAGGGCGTGGCCAATGTGCAGGTCGCCGTTGGCGTAGGGCGGCCCGTCGTGCAGCACAAACACCTCGCCGGGGTTGTTGACCGACAGCGTTTCGTAGATCTGGTTCTCGGCCCAAAAGGCTTGAATCTCAGGCTCGCGCTTGGTGGCGTTGGCCCGCATGTCAAAGCGGGTTTGGGGCAGCAGAACGGTATCTTTGTAGCTTTTGGTGTCTGTCACGGCCTGGGGTTAATTGGGGGTGAAGGATGGTTCGGGTTATTATCGCAGATTCGGCCCTGGGCACCGCGCCCAAGCAACCGTTTCTAGCCGGGTTTCTCTCTACATTAGGCCAGGTTGAGGGCAATTGCAGCGGGGAGTGGCAATACCTGGATTCCAATACGAAGGTTGGCTGGGGCAGACAGCTTGGTTGAACCAATGGCGGCGCTGACCATGACCCAAGAGCGCGACCCAAGAACCCGACCCAAGAGCGCAACGATAGAATAGAGAACACCGCCCTTTTCCTCGACCCGTTAGCTATGCCAGCCCAGCCTAAAACCAGACCCCTCGGAGAAATGTTGAAGCGGGCAGGGTTGCTCTCCCCGGCACAGCTTGCTGTGGTGCTTCAAGATCAGAAATGGCAGCCCGATCTGAGAATCGGCGACATTCTTGAGGTGCGCGGGTGGGTCGAGCGCGACGCCATCGAATTTTTTGCTGAACAGTGGCCGAAACTTGCCAGGGTTGGGCGCGATCGCCCCATTGGGTATTACTTTCAGCAGGCGGGGCTGCTGAGCGCTCAGCAGGTAGATGCTCTGCTGCAAGAGCAGGCGCAGGCGGGGCTGAGAATTGGAGCGCTGGCGGTTTTGCACGGGTGGCTCTCCCAAGAGACGCTGGATTGGTTTCTGCGATCGCTGGCACCGGAGGAGTCGGCGTCCTCTGCTTTTATGAAGCGGCGGCAATCGAATGAGGGTGATGGCATCAGCCAGGCCGCTCAGGCGCAATCTAGCCAGCCAAAACCGGTCATAGGCCCGCCAGCTCAAGCGCCAACCCATCCCCAGCCGGATGATATTCCCTGGGCTGACTAAACGGGAGCATGGCTAAACTATGGGCATGTTAGTCTTTCCTTTACTGACGCCAGAGCTGCTGGAGCAGATGACTGAGGCCATTGTGCAGGCCGTGGCCCCAGAGCAAATTGTGCTGTTTGGCTCGCAGGCGCGGGGTGCGGCAGGGCCGCACTCAGATATAGATTTGCTGGTGGTGACGGCGGCAGAGTTTGGGCCGCACCGCAGCCGCATTAAAGAAATAACCCGCATTTCAAAAGCGGTGGGCCGGTTTGGGCTGCCGACGGATATTTTGCTCTACAGCCAGCAGGAGGTGGAGGACTGGAAGGGCAGCCGCAACCACGTCACCACTAGGGCTTTGCAGGAGGGAAGGGTGATCTATGAACGATGTGGATCAGGCCAAGGTATTGCTGAGGGCCGCATTGAGGGATCTACGTGCCCTTGAGGGAATGCGGGATGCAGAGGTTTTTGCCGATGAGATCTTTGGGTTTCATGTGCAGCAGACTACGGAGAAATGTCTCAAGGCTTGGATCGCAGCTATTGGAGAGATTTATCCGTTTGTTCACAATCTGGGGGTTTTGCTGCGATCGCTAGAGGAGAGGGGCTACAACATGGACTCTTTTGAGGTGTTGCACCAGTACAGCGCGTTTGCTGCACAGATCAGATATGAATCACTGCTAGAGACTGATGAGCCGATTGACCGGGAGGGGGCGATCGGACTCGCCAATAGCCTGTATGCCGCTGCGGCTAGCCAGGTGAGCCTGGCAGGGGGATAGGTGCGATCGCGCTGCCAGCCTGAGTCGGTGAAGGTATTGTCGCCGAAGAGCTAATGTATATTCAAAGAAACTTATGTTCTTCTTAGCCTAGGAATGGTTGTATCGCTCGACAGTCTTAAAGCCAATCGGGCCAAAATTTTGGCCCTGTCCGAAAAGTATGGCGCTTCTAATGTACGGGTTTTTGGCTCGGTAGCTCGTGGAGAGGCCCAGCCAGATAGTGATGTCGATTTTTTAATCGATCTAGAGCCAGGCCGGAGCTTGCTCGATCACATTGCTCTCAAGCAAGAGTTAGAAGATTTGCTCAGTCGATCAGTCGATGTTACAACCCCTAAGATGTTGCACGCATGCATCAAGGATAAAGTATCACAAGATACCAGGCACCATGAAAGGAGATTAGGCTGCTCTAAAACAAGACTTAGAACTTTAACTTGAGGCCAATATGCCGAACTTTGTTAAATCAGTGAACATATTAGGGTTGCATGGACAATTTGTAACTTCTCAGTAACCGCTGGTAAGACGATGGAGATGGAACCGGGAGGGGGGTTGTCAAGAGAGCAAATATCTGGTCTAACAGAGAGATGAGTGCAG
>JBBSLR010000159.1:0-6719 GCA_038255045.1 Phormidesmidales cyanobacterium | reverse complement strand
CTGCCCCGGTATAGCGATAGGCGGCGTTGGTGTCGCCCAGGGGGTAGTCCAACTCGTCGGTGTTGGCCCCGGTAAAAATATAGTTGCGAGTGCTATCGCCGTAGTAGACGCGGGGCTGATCCAGCGGCACATCCACCGTTGAAACCGGGGGCACATTGCGAATGAAAAACTCCGGCAGGCCGTTGGAGGTCACCTGGTTGACCGGGCTCATTACCACCCCAAAGCCGTGGGTAAATTTGAGCTGACGGTTAATCCAGTTTTGGGCTTCGGGGGGCAGCTGTTCGACCGGCAGCTCGCGGGCTGAGAGCGTCACCTGGCGGTAGTCACCGTTGAGGGTGTAGCGATCAATGTCGACATCCTCAAAGTTGTAGTAGAGGCGAATCTCTTGCAGCTGTTTGTAGGTGCTGAGCAGCGGGGCATAGTCCCACAGGCGAATGTTGCCGATGGTGGGGCCATTAGCCTCGACCACGGCGCGGCTGAGATTATTTTCGGCGGGGAATGGCTCTGAGGTCACGCCGGTGAGGTTGTAGGCCTCGCGGGTAAAGGCAATGTTGTGCTCAATGTAGGGCCGCTCAATGGTGAGCTCGTTGGGCTCAACAATAAAGTTTTGCTGAAACCAGGGGTACAGGCCATTGACGAGAATCAGCACCCCTAGGTAAATCACAATGCCAAAGATCGGCAGCGAAAAGCCGCTGCGCCCCAGGGCAATCAAAAACAGTGCCCCCACCGCCAGGGTGACAAAGCCCATCAGCCAGTAAGCCTGGAGCCGGGCGTGCACATCGGTGTAGCCCGCCCCAAAAATCACGCCGCTGTCGGAGTAGAGCAGGGAATAGCGATCAAGCCAAAAGCCCAACGCCAGCAGTACAGCGATCGCCGCCAGCAGCAGACACACATGGGCCTTGGCCTCCCCGGTAAGAAAATATTTCCAGCCCCGCTCGGGGCGCACTTCGCCCTTGAGGGCATAGACCGTCGCGGCAATCATCAGCGCCCACACCAGCAGCCCCAGCAGGTTGGCCTGTAGCCCCTGCCACAGCGGCAGCTGAAACATATAAAAACCGATGTCGCGGCCAAAGATGGGGTCAACGGTGTCAAAGGCGGTGGGGTTGAGAAATTGCAGCACCGTTTGCCAGCCAGCCGCCGCCCCCAGGGCCACCCCTAAAGAGAGGATGAAGATCAGCCCCAGTACCCCCAGATGGAGCAATTTCCCTAGCTGCTCTCGCTGGGTTAGGTCGCTGTAGCGGCTGAGGAAACGGTAGGTGCGATCGCGCGTTTGCCGCTGCGCCAGGGCATAGTTAGCCCACAGTACCCCAGCGTAGAGGGCAAACACCCCCAGCCCCAGCCCCAGCTGCCATTTAACCCGCAGCCAAAACACCGAGCTATAGCCTACCGACTCAAACCACCACGACTCGGTCAGCAAATGCACCAGACCGCCAGAAAACACCAGCAGTAGGGTAATCGCCACGATCCAGGGCAGCAGTCGACGCAATCTTAGAGATTTTGCGGGGGAGTAGGTCACAGGTCTCGCAGGTAGGGACAGATCACGGCGCGTACCCAGGGCATCCCAGGGCTATGGCCCCGGTGCCGTTGCTTTTTGCCGTGGCTCTTAAAGTCTAGCGACCTCAACCGCTGGGAACACTGTTTAGGCCGCTGGGCTTAACCTTTTTTAGACTGGCGATCGCCTGTCCCCCTGGTTCTCTCCCCACTCGCACTGTTAGGTGGCCTCAGTCTCCGAAAATCAACCCCTAGAAAACTTGGAGGAGATTGAGTAGTACGCTGCTCTGAACATCCTGATCCTTCAGAGCCCTCAAGAAGCCTATAAAATAAGGTATTCAGACTATTTCTAGGATCTTCTGTGAACCCCCTATGGCACAAATCACCATCGAAATTCCCGACGATCTCGCTCAACGGCTTGCTCCCTATCAAAGCCAATTTTCTACTCTCTTCACCCGTCTTATTGCCACGACCCTGCTCGGTCAACAGTTCCCAAAGGAACCCGTTCCCACTCCCAACCTGCACAACACCTCCAGCACCTATCAAGAAATCCTCGACTTTCTCATCAGTCAACCCACCTCAGAGCAAATCATCGGCTTCAAAGTATCCGAAACTTCCCAAAGCCGTCTGCGAACCCTGCTGCACAAAAATCATGAGGTAGCCCTCACCCCTGCCGAAACCGCAGAGCTAGACCTTTACGAACAATTGGATACCCTGATGGGCTTGTTAAAGGTTCGTGCCTACACCACCCTCAATGCCGCACCGCAGAACTAGCACTGCCCATGACTGACTACATTTCGGTCCCAACCTCCCGCAATCTGGCAGGAAATATTGTCAACTTTTAATAAGCCCTGGCGGAATGCCCGGAAATTTACGGAAGCTACCTGGGAAACCTAAATGGCAGTAGCCCTCCTTCGGTGCCCCAACCTATGAGCGAATATACAGGCATGACCCCCACCGTGATCATCGGTCTGGGGGGAACCGGTAAAGAGATTCTGATCAAAATTCGCCGCATGATTGTGGAGCAGTATGGCTCCCTCGACGCCCTGCCGATCGTTTCGTTTTTGCACATCGACACCGAGCAAAACGCCCGCGTCTCCGAGGCCCAGACGGTGCTAAAGCAGGACATTTCCCTGCGACCCATCGAGCAGGTGTGGGCCAAGGTCGAAGACGCCAAAGCCATTCTCAACAAGCTCTCGGCCTACCAATACCTAGACGAGTGGTTCCCCAGCGAGCTCAAAGGCACCGACTCGATCTTGTCTGGGGCGGGGCAGATCCGCGCCCTGGGGCGGTTTGCCTTCAGCCTCAACTACCCGCTGATTAAGGACTACTTCACCAAGGCCAAGGGGCGCATCGTCGGCCACGAAAAGTTCATGCTTGATCGCTGGCAGGTGCAGCTCGACAAGGGCATCAACATCTTTGTGGTCTGCTCCCTCTCCGGCGGCACCGGCTCCGGCATGGTGATGGATCTGGCCTACAACCTGCGGGACTGGGTGCCGGTGTCAGAACTTCCCCAGACCAGTTCTTTCCTCGTCTTGCCGGGGGCATTTTCGGGCCTGGGCGATCGCGTCATCGCCAACGCCTACGCCGCCCTGATGGAGCTTAACCACTACAGCCGGGGCGATACCCGCTTTGACGTGCAGTACAGCGACAGCCAGAGCGATCGCATTACCAGCCAGAGCGGGCTAGATGTGCCCTTCAACTTCACCTACCTGGTGGGCAACAGCAACGACAAAGTCACCTTTCCCACCCTGGGCGATGTGCTCGAAATGGTGGCCCAGAATGTGTTTCTCGACTTCAGCTCCGGCTTTAGCCAGTACAAAAAGCTGGTGCGCGACAACGTCCGCAAGCACTGGGCCAGCCCCGATGCCCTGGGCTACCCGCAAAACTTTATGAGCTTTGGCCTCTCCAGCATTCAGTTTCCGGTGGAGCGGGTGCTGAATGCCTGCTCGGCGCGCCTGGCCGCCAAACTGGTGGACTGGTGGAGTAACCCCACCCCCGCCCCTGCCGCCATGTCGGATCTGATTCGCACCGAGATTCTGCCCGGCCTGTTTTTGGCAGAATCCGAGCACGACCACCAGATCGTCGACAGCATCAGCATGGGCGACAACAAAAAGCCCTACGCCAAAGAAGTAGCCGACTGGGTGGCGGGCATTCGCAAGCGCCGCAACGACCTGAATATTCCCTTCGAGAACCTGCAACGGTTTATCTCCAACGAGCAGGAGAAATATTCCCCCCACTTCCACGACACCGGCACTGACCCCAAGCGCTGGAGCGACTACTTCCAAAAAATGTGGGACAACCTCACCTGGCTGATCCCCGAAAAGCGCAAAGAACTGCGGGCGGCGGTCTACCTGATGGTAGAAGACCGCTTCCGGGGGCCAAAATTCACCCGGCAGTTCTTAGAAGTGCTAATCGAGGTGTTTGCCGATTTTCGCAGCAAATTTGACCAAGATCGGCAGAAATACTGGCTGCCCAGGGAGCGATCGGCCCAAAACGCCCTGCAAACCCTGCTCAAGCAGATCGACGATCATGCCAAGCAGATGATGATGCTCAACCGCAAGAAAGTGATCGAAGACGACTTTCAGGGCATCATGCAGGCGCTGGAGCAGGTCTATGTCTCCAAAGTTGAGGTCAAAGCCCGCACCCTGGGGGTGATGCTGCTCGACGGCCTGCGCGAAGAAATTGACCAGCTCTTGGTCGATCTGACCGCCTTTGAAACCGTGCTCAGCAATGTCCAGGTCGAGCTGAAGGACAAAGAGCGGGTCTACACCCGCGAAACCGGTGGGCTGACCGTGAACGGTATTTTGCTCTACGACGAGAAAGAAATCGACGCCGCCTACCGCAAAACCGTCGCCGACCAGGAAGAAACCCTCTGCCAAACCCTCTCCCAGCAGGTGCTAGATGAACTGCGCCTGCGCCTGTTTGACCTCTACCCCTACGACGCCCTCAAGACCAAAGACCTCTACGAGCGGCTGCTGGGTCAGGCCATGGATGTGTTTCGTCGCCGCAGCCAGCTCGACATCTCCACCGCCCGCAAGTTTCTGGAGCAGTACCCCACGGTCGAAATGCAGGAGGCCCAGATCAAAACCACCTTCGAGAAATCGGAAGCCTTTTTGCGCCTCAGCCAGGAGCAAAAGAAACTGGGCTGGGACGACAAGCTGGAGAAGTACCAAAAACTCGTCGGCATCCAGGGGGGCAGCAAACCCACCGACCCCGCCGTCTCGGCTCTGCTGCCGATGATTCGCAAGACCAGCACCGTCACCACCAATGAAATTCGCCCCCTCAACGACCCCTACCACATCTACTTCGTGCAGGAGATTGGCGCTTTCCCGCTGCGGCTGATTGAGGGCATGGAGCGGATGCGATCGCTTTACCGCGCCGTCAGCCAGGCCGACAACAACCCCCTGCACACCCACCAAGACTACCGCCAGTTTGGCGACGTCATGCCCGAAACCAGCAACGAACGGCAGGCCCGCTACAACCTGATGCTGGCCAATGCCCTGGGCTTGGTACGCCGTGACGACAACCGGGTGACAGGCTTTGCCGAGGTCAAATTTACCTACCGCGACAAGCTCACCGGCTTCGACAAAACCGAGGTGATGGGCACCACCTGGCAAGAGGCCGAGGACTTTTTGCTCACCGACCAAAACCGCCGCCTGGCCGAAACCCTCGACAACGCCATTCGCGCCATCGGCGAACAGGCCGCCACCAAACCCCAAAAGCAGGCCCTCTACACCCAGGTGATGACCTACCTGCAACAGCAGCAGCAAACGATTCCGGGCGGCTCCGACAGCGACGACTACAAACGCATCCAGGCCGCCATCTCCAACTTCGTCACCACCTACCGCCTCTTCATCCCCTCCGACCAACCCCCGGTGGCTGTGGCTATTCCAACCCCAGTGGCCGCCACGCCCCCAGTGACCGCACGCCCTAGCAGCAACCCTACCCCCGTCGTCCTCGATTCCGAAAACCTGGCCAAATACGCCAAGCTCGTCGAAAGCTGCTACCGACGCGGTACGCCCTCGGCTACCGAGCTAGAACTGCTGGAGAAATTTCGGGTGAAGTACGGGGTTTTGGTGGAGCAGGCGAATGCGATCGCCGCCCAGTTTCTTCCCCAAGACACCCTAGAACAGGCCGCCGCCGAGTTTGCCCTGATGTTCCGCGCATTTTTAGACAACGACGGCGATATTGACCTGGAAGAACAGGCCCAACTGCTCGACCTTCAGGAAGAACTGGGCCTCACCAATGAGCAGGTGGCTATTATTGAGGAGAATGTGCGATCGGAGCTGGCTTAGAAGAGTGCGTACGCCTAGCTCACAGCATTACTCATGACTTTAGGTTTTCTGTGCCAGCAAAAGACATCTACCATGACACCGTAAGACGTGCGTTACAAAAAGATGGATGGACTATCACCCATGATCCCTTCCCGCTTCAGATCGGCAAGAAGCGCCTATCGGCTGATTTGGGTGCAGAGCGATTGATTAGCGCCGAACGGGAATTGCAACGAATCGTTGTTGAAGTAAAAAGTTTCGTAGGTCAGTCAGATGTAAAAGATTTGGAACAGGCTCTAGGGCAGTATGTCTTATATCGTCAGATTCTCACTGAAATGGGTATCGAGCGTAACCTTTATCTAGCCGTAACCCAACCAACGTTTCACAGCGTGTTTACGATAGAATTAGGACAAATGCTGCTCAAAAACCAGGTGGTCAAATTAATAGTCTTTGATGATGAAGCGGAGGCAATTGTGCAATGGATACCCGATTAAAGTATCGAAGACTCATTAAGGATGTTCTCCAAAAGCACGCTGATTATCGAGCTAGGTTGCCTGATAGATACGCCTCCCAACCCATTTTTGATGATGAACGAGGGCAATATCTGGTTCTAGATATGGGCTGGAATGGCGATCGCTACCTTCATGCGACCCCAATCCATATCAGCTTAATTGGCGATAAGGTTTGGGTACAATATGATGATACTGAAGAAGGAGTAGCGACAGATTTAATGCAGGCAGGAGTTTCTAGAGAAGACATTGTATTAGGGTTTCGTCATCCCAAAATACGACAGCATACAGGTTTTGCGGTGGCTTGATTAGAAAGGGAGGAGATCGCAGCCCAATTTCTCCCCCAAGACACCCTAGAGCAAGCCGCCGCTGAGTTTGCCCTGATGTTCCGCGCCTTTCTCGACAACGACGGCGAAATTGACCTGGAAGAACAGGCCCAACTGCT
>JBBSLR010000158.1:0-6754 GCA_038255045.1 Phormidesmidales cyanobacterium | reverse complement strand
CCCCCATCAGGTCCTCAGGGCTACGGTAGTCTTTCAGTAACTCATCGATTAGTTCAGGGCGAAAGGTCATCGGTCATACCTTGGGTAGTTAGTTCATTAGATCTTCTTTTGACCTCTGACACAAACTAATTTACAGTCCCAAAATCTTATCGAGCGGGTTGCCCTCAGGGTTGCCCACCCTCAGCTTTTAGCCCTCTAGACCTTGAGAGCGAGCACCTCTAACAGATAGATGACAGCGAAATTTCTGAATTTTTATAACGGCTGGATGATTGAGCTGGGGTTTTGTTGGTCGATAGTGAACTCTGAAACCAGGGCACCCTAGAAAGCGCCCCTGCCCTTTGCCCAAAATCTGCCATGAATGACTTCTTTAAAGGCTTTGAGCAACTGCTCGAACTGGCCAAAACCCTCGAAGAAAAGGCCGAGAGCGGCGAGCTCAAGACCAACATGCAGATCAACGCTCGCGGCCTCAGCAGCATTCCTCGCCAGGGCAACATTCCCGACATCGGCGTCAGCCGCATGAACCGCAACGACAGCGCCCCCACAAATGACATAAACGACCCCGCCGTCGAAGAAGTCATCATCACCACCCCCCCCGCCAGGGCTGAGCCTTCCCCATCATCACCACCCACCTCATCTCCCTCATCTCCCTCATCCCCCCAACCCAGGGCTAAAGCCACCGGGCTACCCACCATGGGCGATGTCGGCGGCCTCTCCGCCACCCTGCAAGAGCTGCGCGAGCTGGTGGAAATTCCGCTCAAGCGGCCCGACGTGCTGGCTAAGCTGGGTCTAGAACCCACTCGCGGCGTGCTGCTGGTCGGCCCCCCCGGCACCGGCAAAACCCTGACGGCGCGATCGCTGGCCGAAGACCTGGGGGTCAACTACATTGCGATCGTCGGCCCCGAGGTGATGGGCAAATACTACGGCGAAGCCGAGCAGCGACTGCGGGCGATTTTTGAGAAGGCCAAAAAAGCCGCCCCCTGCCTAGTGTTTATCGACGAAATTGACAGCCTCGCCCCCGATCGCAGCAAGGTCGAGGGCGAAGTCGAGAAGCGCCTAGTGGCCACCCTGCTGGGCCTGATGGACGGGTTTGCCCAGACCAAGGGCGTGATTGTGCTGGCCGCCACCAACCGCCCCGACCACCTTGACCCCGCCCTGCGCCGCCCCGGTCGCTTTGACCGCGAGGTGCAGTTCCGGGTGCCCGATCGCGCCGGACGGCTAGAGATTTTGCAAATTCAGACCCGTGACATGCCGCTGGATGGGGTGGAGTTGGCGGCGATCTCCGATCTGTCGGTGGGTATGGTGGGAGCCGACCTCAAGGCCCTGTGCCAAAAAGCCGCCTACTTTGCCCTGCGTCGCCAGGTGCCGGATCTAGCTGGCCCCGTGCCCGACACCATGACCCTGGTGCACGATGATTTTCTCCAGGCGATTAAAGAGATCAAGCCCTCGGTGCTGCGCTCGGTGGAGGTCGAGTCGCCGGCGATCGCCTGGGACGATATCGGCGGCCTAGAATCCGTCAAGCAAACCCTGCAAGAATCGGTGGAAGGGGCGCTGCTCTACCCCGACCTCTACGCCCTAACCGGGGCCAAAGCGCCGCGTGGGCTGCTGCTGTGGGGGCCTCCCGGCACTGGCAAAACCCTATTGGCCAAGGCCGTCGCCGCCCAGGCGCGGGCCAACTTCATCGCCGTCAACGGCCCAGAACTGCTGAGTCGCTGGGTGGGTGCCGCTGAACAGGCCGTGCGCGAACTGTTTGCCAAGGCCCGCCAGGCGGCCCCCTGTGTGGTCTTCATCGACGAGATCGACACCCTGGTGCCCGCGCGGGGGCAGTACCAGGGAGATTCTGGGGTGAGCGATCGCGTCGTCGGCCAGCTTTTGACCGAACTCGACGGCCTCCAGGACTGCACCAACGTGCTGCTGATTGGGGCCACCAACCGCCCCAGCGCCCTCGACCCCGCTATTCTGCGGGCTGGTCGGATTGATTTACAACTGGAGATTGGCCTGCCCGATGCCGCTGGACGGCTGGCGATCTTGCAGGTGCACAATAGCGATCGCCCTCTGGAAGCCGTCGACCTCAGCGCCTGGGCCAGCTGCACCGACGGCTGGAACGGGGCCGACCTGGCCCTGCTCAGCAACCAGGCTGCCCTCGAAGCCGTGCGCGAATACCGCGCCCAGGGCCTGGCCGACCCCAGCCAGATTCGCATCGTTACGCACCACTGGGAGCAGGCCCACCAGGCCATTCTTAGCCAGCGCACCTCGGTGGCCAACCGGGGCTAACCTGAGCTGGGGCTAACCCTGACAGCAGAGAAAACTGGCTCGTTTTCCCCTCCCTGGGAGGGGCCAGGGGTAAGTCTGTCTTGGCGATCGCTATAGGAACGCAGGCGGTGGTCAGGTCAACGATTTTGGCACCGCCCAAAGCAGGGTGAGGGCGCGGGCGGCCATTAACCCCACCAGGGCCAGCCACAGCAGGTGAGCGCTGCCCAATGATTGGGCCAGTAGAGCCAGGGGCAAGAACCCAACCCCTGCGGCGAGAACCGTGGCGTTGCGCAACACTCGGCCAGCGGTGAGGCCGAGAAAGTAGCCGTCGAGCATGTAGGCGATCGCCCCCAGCCCCAGCACCGGCACCAGCCAGCCCACGTAGGTCTGCACCGCAGCAATCACCCCTGGGTGAATGGTCAGCAGGCCAAACAGCGGCTGAGGGAATAGCACAAAGGCGAGGGCAAAGGTTAAGGCCAGGGCGATGCTGGTGAATCCTCCCAGGGTTAATAGACGGCGCAGATGGGTGCGATCGCCGCTGCCGTAGTAGCGCCCCGCAAAACTTTCCGTGGCAAAGGCAATGCCGTCGATAAAGTAGGCCGACAGCGTTACCACTTGCAGCAGCAGCGTATTGGCCGCCAGGGTTTGGGTGCCCAGGGCGGCGCTGAAATTGGTAAACAAGGCAAAGCTCAGCACCAGGGCAAAGGTGCGCACCAAAATGTCGCGATTCAGCAAAAACAACCCCTTGATCGCCTGGGGGTTCCACCCCTGGGGCAGCACTGCTCGGAGGTTTTGCCAACCGCCTTCCCTCAGCAACAATCCCAACCCGACGATCAGCGTCAGGTACTGGCTCAAGGCCGTGCCCCACCCGGCCCCGGCGCTGGCCAACCCCATCTGGTTAATGAAAATGTAGTTAAACACCACGTTGCTGCCGTTGCCCACCATCGACAGGGCAATCACCCGGCGACCTTTTTCGCGGCCCAAAAACCAGCCCATCAACACCAGATTCAGCAGCACCGCCGGGGCATCCCAAATGCGGGCGTTGTAGAACTCAATGCCCGCTAAACGCACCTCCGGTTCACCGCTCAGCAGTCCAAAGCCGATTTCGCGAATGGGGACTTGTAGCAGCAGAATGGCCAGGCCAAAGGTGAGGGCGATCGCCCCGTTACGCAGCAAAATCAGCCATAGATCCTCCACATCGCCGCGCCCCCGCGCCTGGGCGGTGGTGCCCGTGGTGCCCATGCGCAAAAAGCCAAAGCTCCAGTAGGCCACGTTAAAAATCACCGTCGCCAGGGCCACCCCGCCCAGGTGGCGAATGTCATCCAGATGGCCGAGGAAGGCCGTGTCTACTAGGGCCGCCAGGGGCACCATCAGATTCGAGATGATATTGGCCGCCGCCAGCTTGAGAAAGCTGGGCAGAAAGGCGGGCGATCGGGCCGTATCAGGGGCGATCGGGTCGCCAGAGTCACTCCTAACTTCCATTTTGGGTCAACCCTTACATACAAGGGAGCATAGCGCTAAGGCGCGGCCTTGCCTACGCGCTAGCAATGCACCACTCACCCATACCAACAAACAACAAAAAAAGGCGGATAGCCTTAACGCTATCCGCCTCTTAGCTAGCCAGAGCAGAGTCGTGGGCTAGATGCCCGCTTAGTTAGAGCCGGGTTCAGAAAACTCGGCATCGATCACGTCGTCGCCGCCAGCGCTGTCGCTGGGGGTGGCGTCGGGGCCGGGAGCCTCGCCAGCAGCATCGCCGCTGGCCTGCTGGTAGAGGTTGGTGCTGATGCCGTAGAGGGTTTGTTGCAGTTCGCCGGTGAGGGTTTTGATGGTGTCAAAGTCCTCAGCTTCAATGGCGGTGCGCAGCGCCGTGATCTGGCCTTCGGCCTTTTCTTTATCGGCGGCGGGCACTTTATCGCCCATGTCGGCCAGCTGCTTCTCAGCCTGGTAGGTGAGCGAGTCGGCCTGGTTCTTGAGGTCGATGTGCTCGCGCCGCTCTTTGTCGACGGCGGAGTTGGCCTCGGCATCTTTCACCATGCGTTCGACTTCGTTGTCGTCGAGGGTAGAGGCCCCCGAGATGGTGATGGTCTGTTCTTTGCCGGTGCCCTTGTCTTTGGCGGTGACATTGAGAATGCCGTTGGCATCGATGTCAAAGATCACCTCGATTTGGGGCACGCCACGGGGGGCGGGGGGAATGCCCGAGAGCTGGAAGGTACCCAGGCTCTTGTTGTCGGTGGCCATTTCGCGCTCGCCCTGGAGCACTTTGATCTCTACGTTGGTTTGGCCGTCTTGGGCCGTAGAGAACACCTCCGACTTTTTGGTGGGAATGGTGGTGTTGCGGGTGATCAGCTTGGTCATCACGCCGCCCAGGGTTTCGACCCCCAAAGACAGCGGGGTGACATCTAGCAGCAGGATGTCTTTGACTTCACCGGCCAGCACGCCGCCCTGAATAGCTGCACCCACCGCTACGACTTCGTCGGGGTTGACGGTTTCGTTGGGTTCTTTGTCGAGGGTGCGCTTGACCACATCTTTGATGGCGGGGATGCGGGTAGAACCGCCCACCAGCACCACTTCATCAATGGCACTCTTGGCGATCTTGGCGTCTTTCATCGCCTGCTCAACGGGGATGCGGCAGCGATCAATCAGATCGGCGCACAGCTCTTCGAACTTGGCCCGGGTCAGGCTCATTTCTAGGTGCTTGGGGCCGTCTTGGGTGGCGGTGATAAAAGGCAGGTTGATCTCTGACTGGGTGACGTTGGAAAGCTCGATTTTGGCTTTTTCAGCGGCTTCGGTGAGGCGCTGGAGGGCCTGCTTATCTTTGCGCAGGTCGATGCCTTCGAGCTTCTGAAACTCAGCGGCCAAGAAATCAACGATCTTTTTGTCGAAGTCGTCGCCGCCCAGGTGAGTGTCGCCGGAGGTGGCCAGCACCTCAAACACGCCGTCGCCCACTTCAAGAATGGAGACGTCGAAGGTGCCGCCGCCCAGGTCAAATACCAGGATGGTTTCGTTGCTCTTGCGATCGAGGCCGTAGGCCAGCGAAGCCGCCGTCGGCTCGTTGATGATGCGCAGCACCTCTAGGCCCGCGATCTTACCGGCGTCTTTGGTGGCCTGGCGCTGGGAGTCGTTGAAGTAGGCGGGCACGGTGATGACGGCCTGGGTGACTTTCTCGCCCAGGTACTTACCGGCATCGTCGGCCAGCTTGCGCAAAATCTGGGCCGAAATTTCTTCGGGCGAAAATTGCTGACCCGCTTGAGGGCAGTCAATTTTGACGTTGTTGCCCACGTTCATCACTTTGTAGGCGACTTCGGTTGACTCGGTGCCGACTTCGTCGTAGCGACGACCAATAAAGCGCTTGACTGAATAAAAGGTGTTCTCGGTGTTCATTACCGCCTGGCGCTTGGCGATCTGGCCAACCAGGCGATCGCCATTCTTGGCGTAGGCAACTACCGAGGGGGTGGTGCGAAAGCCTTCAGCGTTAGCGATAACGGTGGGCTTGCCCCCTTCCATGACGGCGACCACTGAGTTTGTGGTGCCCAGGTCGATTCCAACTACTTTTCCCATATTTTCTTTGCTCCGGCTTGACAGCTATATCTATAGTGCTTGCTCAGGCCATTTACCTGAAGGAGGGGATACCGAACCGTGGAAGGCGGGGTGATAGGGGGTGGAGGGTGAGGAGGGGAGGGTCTGATCAATTGAGCTTAGGGGGGTGTTCGTCTAGTTTGATCCACAGTTTTCTGACTCGGATGAGTTGGGGACGATTTATTCTTAGGGCAGCAACGGTTGCGCGACCAACGAGCGTGTGCCCTATGACTTCGGTTGCGTCTTCGCTCCAGCCGAAATGATCATGCCAGTTTTGCCTTTGAGGATGGAATAGGTCAACCTGGGCGTTGGTCTGAGGATCGAGGGCTGTTTGGCGAGTGGCCTTATACCTATTGCAGGATGGCCAGGACAGACAAAGATTGTCAAAACTCGTTGCTCCACCGGCTGAAACTGGCACGATGTGCTCGAATTCAAAGATCGTCACCGTCAATCTTTCTGCTGTGCGGCAGTAGGCGCAGCAGTGGACAAAGCGCTGTCGAATCTGCGCCTGAAGACCCTTTGAAATATACGCACTCACAAAGCTAATGGTTCCGTGAGGCCTAGTTGATGGAGGGTATAGCGTGACCTGGTTTTTAGAACATTGAGCTGATCGACGCGCTGCAAGAGTTGGTCGAGTTGAGTCAGTTCTGGCTCTAAAAGCTGGCTTTCGGCATTGCGAGCCAATAGATTTTTTAATTCGGCTTGACTCGCTGAGGAGAGGGTGCTCTCGGCAAGAGCTACCAGTTCTTCACGGCTCAAGTTGGTCAACAGGTCAGGGTCATGATCACCTGTCGTAAGCTGTTGATAGGTGCCTAAATCCAACACCACGCCAACGCGACCTCCTGATTCATTGGTGATGTATTGCACGCCTTGAGCCATAGCATTACCCCTGCCACATTAGGCCAATATTAGCGCGTTAGAGTTGGGT
>JBBSLR010000157.1:0-6794 GCA_038255045.1 Phormidesmidales cyanobacterium | reverse complement strand
CGGCTTCTGGTTCTAAAGCGTCGATCTGCTGAAGCAGCTGAGTTTTGAGCTGGGTGCGGCGGGGATAAAGAGGCGTCATGGCAGCAGGAAAATGAAGGGAATGGCCTGATTTGCCTCTGTCCATTGAGGCGCATGGGGCCTAGAGTTTTAGAATACCCCCACCGAGTCATACCAAGCGCAGTGGGGGATCTAGAGTTTTCCCCCGGCAGGCGGCCACTGCGGGACTTAGGTGCGGTTTACATCGGCTTCTCAAGGGGCAGGGGCACGCCGCGAATGGAGCAGTCGAGCAGCTCCATGGGGTGAAACAGGGGAATAGATTTCTCCTGCTTTTCCATATGCTGCTGAATCTGCAGCGAGCAGCCGGGGTTGGGGGAAGCCACCAGGGCCGCGCCGGTATTCAGCAAATTCTTCACCTTCATCTGGCCCAGCTCGCTGGCCACCTCGGGGTGCAGCATGTTGTAGACCCCGGCGCTGCCGCAGCAGAGGGCGGCGTCGAGGGGTTCCCGCAGGCTGACGCCGGGGATTTGCTTGAGCAACTGCCGGGGCTGCAGGCTGATCTTTTGGCCGTGGAGCAGGTGGCAGGCGTCTTGGTAGACGATGGGCAGGTTGCCCTCGGTGATCGGGTGCAGCGGGGTGACTAACCCCACCTGGGCGAGAAACTCTTGCACATCGCGCACCTTGGCGACGAAGGCTTTGGCCCGCTCGCAGTATTCCGGGTCATCCTGCAAAATATGGTGGTATTCCTTCAGGGTGTGGCCGCAGCCCGCCGCGTTGATCACCACAAAATCGACCTCAGCGGCCTCAAAACAGTCGATCATGCGGCGGGCCAGCTCCTGGGCCTGGGCCTCCTGACCCTGGTGGGCGGGCAGCGCCGAGCAGCACCCCTGCTCGTGGGGAATCACCACCTCGCAGCCGTTGGCGCTAAGCACCCGCGCCGTGGCGGCGTTCACATCGGAGAAAAACACCCGCTGCACGCAGCCCAGCACCATGCCCACCCGGTAGCGCTGGGTGCCCACGGCGGAAACTAGCTCGGGCAGGTCGTCCTGAAAGCTCTCGGCGGTGATCGGCGGCAGCAGGGCATCCATGGCCGCCAGGCTGGGGGAGAGTTTGGCCAGCAGCCCGGTTTTCTGCACCAGCTTAGCGATGCCGAGCTTTTGGTACAGGTAGAGCGGCCCGGCCACCGCCCGCAGCCGGGTGGGGTAGGGGAATAGGCTGAAGATCAGCGATCGCACCACCCTCTCCACCAAAGGCCGCTGGTGGTGGCGCTCCACCTGGGGCCGCACCGCCGCGATCAGCTGGTCGTACTGCACCCCCGAGGGGCAGGCCGTGGTACAGGCCAGACAGCCCAGGCAGGAGTCAAAATGCTGGGCCGAGGTGGCCGACAGGGGTGCTTCGCCATTGTTGATCGCATCCATTAAATAAATGCGGCCCCGGGGCGAGTCCATTTCGGTGCCCAGCACTCGGTAGCTGGGGCAGGTGGTAAGACAAAACCCGCAGTGTACACAGGCGTCGATCAGCTTGGGGTCGGGGGGGTGCTGGGCATCAAAGCCGTTGGCAAGACTGTCGGGCGTGGGCCAAGCGGGGGGCGCTGAAGACTCTGAGGTCGGCATGGAAACGCGGGTAAAGGCTATGTTTAGGCTAGCGCGATCGCTCGCCTCTTTCCCTTCTCGCAGGCGTAAATCCTGCAATGGTGAGTATAGGGATCGGCGTGGAGATCCCCCAGATTTTCGCTGTAGGGATTGCTCTAGAAGGCCCCCTTTTCAAGGGGGCAAGTTTTTGTCGGCTGAGAAAATCTATTGCCCCCTTGAAAAGGGGGCTGGGGGGTCTCACCTGAGTCAGCGAGAACTCTAAAGACAGAATTAAGGTTGTCGCCGACCCTCAATCCACGCCGCGCAGTTTGCGGGTGTTGTCGTAGAGGCTCTGGGCCAGGCCATCCAATCGTTGGGAGAGCTTATCATCGACGATCTTGCCCTGGTCATCAAAGGCTTGCCAGGCCTGACCGATCGCCACCTGCTCTGGCACTACCCAGGTATGCACCCAGCGCAGAATGGTACGCAGATCGTTGAGGGCGTTGTTGTTTGCCTGCCCGCCAAGAATGCTCACGGCCCCGGCCACCTTGCCGTCGAGCTGGTCAAAGCTCATCAGGTCTAGGGCATTCTTGAGTACGCCGCTGACGCTGCCGTGGTACTCCGGGGTGACCAGCACAAAGCCATCGGCGTCGAAAAAGGCCCGCTGCAGCCGCTCCACATCGGGGTGGTCGGGGTAGTCTTGGCCGCCGTGGCACAGGGGCAGATCTAGCTCGCGCAGGTCGAGCTGCTCGACCTCGGCCCCTAGGGCGCGCAGGCGATCGCCCACCAGCCCCAGCGCCAGCTGACTGTAGGAACTGGGCCGCAAACTCCCGGCAATACCGACAAATTTCACCATGGTGTACCTCTTACCTGCTTATACATAATCGTAATGACTTCAGTTTAGTAAATTTTGCCTTGAGCTGCCAAGAGAAACGAAAAGAGGCCAAGTAGGGCAGGGCTTCGGCCACAACCACCAGGGAGTGAACTCCCTGGCTCCTAGCAAAAGTCTGCTAAAGCAGACTGGGGAACTCGGCTCCCAATCCGCTTCAGAGGATTTCGGCTTTGAGCCTAGGACTTTTAGTCCTAGGCTCAGGGGGCAGTCTAAGGAATCGCCCCTCAAATCTGCCCCACCTCAATCGGGCTGGCATTGCCCACCCTGCATCTAGGTCATTAGCTTCGGTACCCAGTCAGCGCAAATTCTCCATGCTATCTCTCGGCTAATTGCTATAGTGGCGAAAAGTCAACCCTCCCCTGGGTGGAGGTCAACTTGGTCAAACCAACCCTAGATTCTCTCCGGCGCGTCGGCGATGCCAGTTCACTGCTCATGCAGCACGGCGAAGGCCAGACTGCCCCGCTGGTAATCGGCGGCGAAACCATTCCCCGAGGCAAGCGGGTGCGGCTCGACCTGCCCGTGGCCCGCCTCACCACCGGCACCATGATGTCGCTGCCGGTGACGGTGATCAGCGGCAAAAAACCGGGGCCGCGCCTATGGCTCAGTGCCGCCATCCACGGCGACGAGCTGAATGGGGTAGACATCATTCGCCGGGTGGCCAAGGCGCTCAAGCCCCACCGCCTCAACGGCACGGTGATCGCGGTGCCGGTGGTGAATATCTTTGGCCTGCTGGAGCAGTCGCGCTACCTGCCCGATCGCCGCGATCTAAACCGCTCCTTCCCCGGTTCGGCGCGGGGGTCAATGGCCAGCCGCCTGGCCCATCTCTTCATGACAGAAGTGGTCAGCCAGTGCACCCACGGTATTGACCTGCACACGGCGGCGATTCACCGCATCAACCTGCCCCAGGTGCGGGCCGACCTGCAAGATCCGGCCACCTACGCCTTTGCCCAGGCCTTTGGCGCTCCGGTGATGCTCCACGCCTCCCACCGCGACGGCTCCCTGCGCCAGGCCGCCGCCAAGCGCAAAATTCCTACCCTGCTCTACGAAGCCGGAGAGGCCCTGCGGTTTGACGCCCAGGCCATTCAAACCGGGGTTGACGGCATCTACCGGGTGATGGCCTACCTGGGCATGTATGCCCCGCCCGAAACCACCGCTCTCACCACCGTAGAAGCCCGCGAAACCCGCTGGGTGCGGGCCTCTCGCGGCGGCATTTGGCACCGCTCCATTGCCCTGGGGGATGAGGTGAAGCAGCGCCAGCCCCTGGGTTTCATCAGCGATACCTTTGGCGATAAACCCGTGCAGGTGCGCAGCCCTATGGATGGCCTGGTGATTGGCCACGGCCAAAACCCGTTAGTCAATCAGGGCGATGCCCTGGTGCATATCGCCAGGGTGAGGGCAGAGGCCGAGCCAGAACAGTAGGATGAGCAAAGCGCTCCCCGCTTATTTCACGCCCATCCCGCTAGACTATGCAGCGATTTACCCAGCTTTTTTTGAATATTGACGCTACCACCTCGACCAATGAGAAGGTGCGATCGCTCCAGGCCTACTTCCAAACCGCTGACCCCGCCGACAAAGTCTGGGCGCTCTACCTGCTGCTGGGCAAAACCCGCCGCCGCACGGTGACCTCGCGGGTGCTGCGGGACGTGTTTTTGCAGATTTCCGACATTCCCGAATGGCTGTTTAAAGACTGCTACGCCCAGGTGGGCGACTCTGCCGAAGTGATCGCCCTACTGCTGCGCGATGTGGATTTGGCCTCCCCATCCTCCCCATCCTCCCCATCTTCAATCCCCCTGCACCAGTGGATGGAGGTGGTGATCCCGATGTATAAGGCGGTAGCGACCGACGAGGAGCGCCGGGATCTGATCGTCTCCTGGTGGGCGGCGCTGGATAATACCGAGATCTTTGTGCTCAACAAAATTCTCACCGGGGCGTTTCGGGTGGGGGCCTCGGCCAAGCTGGTGATCAAAGGCCTTGCCGCCGCCACGGGGGTCACCGAACCGATACTGGCCCACCGCCTAATGGGCGACTTTACCCCCACCGTTGAGTTCTACGCCACCCTCACCAGCGAGGAAGCCACGCAAAATGCCCCCAGCCAGCCCTACCCGTTCTTTCTCGCCACTTCCCTAGACGAAGCAAAATTCCAGGGCGAAGACTTTTCCCGCTGGCAAGCAGAGTGGAAGTGGGACGGCATTCGCGCCCAGGTGATCAAGCGGGCCGACCAGGTGTTTATCTGGTCGCGGGGCGAAGATCTCGTCACCCCCCAGTTCCCCGAGATCGAGGCGATGATGGAGAATTTTCCCAACGGCGTGGTGATGGATGGGGAAATTCTCTGCTGGCAAGACGGCAGGCCGCTGTCGTTTAACCACCTGCAAAAGCGCCTGGGCCGCAAAAAAGTCAGCAAAAAAGTGATGGCAGACAGCCCGGTGCATTTCATCGCCTACGACCTGCTGGAGTCGGGTGGGGTAGATTTGCGGGAGAAACCCTGGGGCGATCGCACCCACCACCTCACCACCCTGCTGAATGTACACACCGCCCCCAACCTGCACCAGTCGCCCCCCCTAACTTTCAATACCTTTGCAGAACTGGCGGCGCTCAGGGCCAGCGCCCGCGACCACGGGGCCGAGGGGCTGGTGGTGAAGGCGATCGCCAGCCCCTACCTGGTGGGCCGCAAACGGGGCCACTGGTGGAAGTACAAGGTTGACCCCATGAGCCTCGACGCCGTGCTGATCTACGCCCAGGCGGGCAGCGGCAAGCGGGCTAACCTGTTTACCGACTACACCTTTGCCCTCTGGCAGGGCGACACCCTGGTGCCCTTCGCCAAAGCCTACAGCGGTTTGGATAATGCGGAGATCGACGCCCTAGACAAGTGGATTCGTCGCCACACCACCGAGCGGTTTGGGCCGGTGCGATCGGTCGAGCCGCTGCATGTATTTGAAATTGGCTTTGAGGGCATTGCCGAGTCGACCCGTCACAAGTCGGGCATTTCGGTGCGCTTCCCCCGCATTCTGCGCTGGCGCAAAGACAAACCCGCCGCCGAAGCCGACACGCTGACAGCGGCCCAAGCGCTGCTGTCAGCGTATCGGTGACAGACCATGTTCCTCAGCGCAGCCTCTGCGGCTGCCGCTCTGCCATGGCTCTGGTGAGATCTTGAAATAATGCCCCTGGGCAGCATTTAATCTAAGGCGTCTAGGCCCTGGCGGGCGTAGCGCAGGCGCAGTTTTAGCCCTAGGGTAAGCTGCTTGAATATCCAGTAAAGGCTGGCCAAAATCATAAAGGTCACCACAATCACCGCCGCCGGACGTCGGGAGGTGAGCAGGTTGAGGGTGTCGGCCACCACGCCCGTGGGGTCAAATACCAGATCCCAGCTGTTGAACCGCAGAAAGCGCCCCAGGTAGATGCCCACAGCGCACAGGGCGTGGATGGTCAGCTCCATCGGCAAAATTAGCGCCCTAGCCCCCTGCTGATTGAGATAAATTGCCAGATTGAGAATGGAGACCACATAGGCCTGAAGCCCCAGCAAAATGGCCGTAGCGTGAATGGGAATAAACACCAGCGCCACCACCGGCACCGGAATCTGCCCCGAGCTGGTGCCCCTAATCAGATGAATAATATCGGTGAGGATGTAGGGGGCATTGGGCAAAAAGGCCAGAAACACCGCCACCCCCACCCACCACAGCCAGCCCGGCGTCGCCCGCTGGGGTTTGGGATTTGCCCGCTGCTGTTTGAGAATCAGCCAGCTCAGACCAGCGGCCACCGCCAGCAGCGTCGCCAGCCACAGCAGCCGCAGCTGGGTGACCGTGCCCCCATCGCCCAGAATGTTGAACCAGCCCTGCACTACGCGGGGCATTCTCGGCCAGAGGCCCACGATCCCAATGGCCGTCACCAGCCCCCAGGCGGGCCATAACCACCGCCGGGAAATAACCGCCGGACGAAACAAACTAAAGCTCAGCAATAGCGGCACAAAGGCTAGGAACAGGTTCCACCAGATCCAGCCGCTGTAGACGTTGTTAAAGGCACGGGCAATGTCGAGCAGGAGCGATCGCATGGGGATAATTTCAAAGGTGGCCTAAGCGTATTCCATCTAAATAAACGTCCCCTTTGATGTCGCAAACTCGGCCCGTGGGGCCTATTGCCGTAAAACTCTGGATCAGTATTTAGCTGAAACACTCTTAACCTAATCTAAATCTTGCCAGCGCGATCGCCCTCCCCCCACCCATCCCTAATCTTCCGGTGTCTTCCTCATACCGTACGGGCGCACTGCAGTGCGCCCCAACCCGATCTCTCCCCCATTCACGCTATAAAAGAAAAGCCTCAATCACCCCCCCCATCGCCAT
>JBBSLR010000156.1:0-6803 GCA_038255045.1 Phormidesmidales cyanobacterium | reverse complement strand
GCTGGCACATGGTGCTAGGGGGCATGCCCCTGTTTGTGCTGTCGGCCCTGGGGGAAGTGCAGCCCTGGCAGGGGCTGACGGGGCTAGACTGGGGGGCGATCGCCTACTCGACCCTCTTTGGCAGCGCCCTGGCCTACGGTATTTTCTTTTGGCTGGCAGCCCAGGGTAACCTCACCAGTCTTAGCGCCCTGACTTTCTTGACCCCGGTGTTTGCCCTGCTGTTTGGCAATCTGTTTCTGGGCGAAACCCTCAGCTCGCTCCAGTGGGTGGGGGTGAGCTTCACCCTGGTGAGCATTTACCTGATCAACCAGCGCGATGCCATTACCAAAAAGCTGCGCCAGTGGGTTGTGGCCTTTGGGGCGGCAACCTCTCCGGCGGAGTCAGAGTAGTGGGTGGAGGAGGGGGCTATGACTGCCACTTAACCACCTGCTCACCGATTCCGTAGATCGCGGTGTAAGTTACCGTAGGAGCATATGACTAGGGAGTCGTTGCCGCTAGCTATGGGCAAACATGAGAGCTAGAACGCCATTGCCAACCAAGAGGGAGTCGATTGCAAACCGGGCGATCGGCTGTGTTGCTCTGGCTCTGGCTGCTGGTTCGTTAGACCTGGGCACGTCCGGTCTCTTGTCGAAAGCGATCGCCGTCTCGCCGCTGACAGTTCAGCCCTGGGCGGCCCCAGTCCTGGGTCAGCTGGCCCAGGGTGGCGGTGCTCCTGCCAACCGGGTGCTGCTCCAGCCTGGGGCCGAAGGCAATGAAGTGACCATTTCCCAGGCCGCCCCCAGCCCCGCCGCACCGACCGAGACCTCTAGCGAAGCACTCGCCGAGGAGGATGCCCCTGAGAGCGCTATCCCTGAGAACAATACCGCTGCACCCGACGGCGATCGTCTCCCGAGTGGAGAGCGCCGCTTCGGCTGGTGGCTGGTGGGCAGTCTAGCCCTAGCTACCAGCCTGGGCGGCTGGCTGCTTTTGGCCCGGGGAAAGCCGCGCCCCCGGGCCGATGGGTTAGCCCCCGCGCCTGCGGCGGACATGCCGCCATCGCCCAGCCAAACAGAGGGCACGGCGGCGGCGGCCGACACCAATGCCCTCGTGGCAACCGAGCTGCCCCTAGAGGCCACTACCCGCCTCAGCGCTGTGGATATTGTGAATTCTCTCGTCAACCAGCTAGCTAGCACCGATGGGGCCTCCCGCCGCCAGGCCATTTGGGAACTGGGTCAGCGGGGCAATTCCGACGCGATTTCGCCCCTGGTAAACGGCCTACTCCAGGCCGACTCCCAGGAAAAAAGCCTGATTCTTGCCGCCCTGGCTGAAATCAGCAGCCGCAGCCTCAAACCCATGCACCGCGCCCTGGCCCTGGGGCTGCAAGACCCCAGCCCCGAGGTGCGCAAAAACGCCATTCGCGACCTCAGCCGGGTTTACGATTCGGTGGTGCAACTCAGCCACATGCTCGCCCACGCCAGCCAAGACCCCGACCCCGGTGTGCAAGAAACTGCCCAGTGGGCACTCAGCCAGCTCAACCGCATTCCTGCGGCCCCCTACCCCAGCGAACCCGCGGCCCTGGAAACTTCCCGCGATGGCGAGGGCCATCGACTCCCCCCCAGCTAGCCTCAATTTTAGATTGGCGATTTTGGATTTTGGGTGACTGGGGGATATCCAAACTCCAAAACCCAAAATTCCCCTATCCTTCGACCAATCCCCATGCCTTCTCCCCTCCGCCTGCTCTTCGTATCAACCCCCGTGGGGCCACTGGGGTCGGGCCTCGGCGGCGGCGTTGAGCTAACCCTGATCAACCTGTGTCAGGGGCTAAGGGCGCGGGGGCACCACATCACTGTGCTGGCTCCCGAGGGGTCTAAGCTGGGGAATATTTCCATTGTGGAAATCGGCGGGCAGCTTCAGCCCACGGCCCACACCCAGGGGCGCAGTACGCCAGCGATTATCCCCGGCGACAGTGTGCTGGGCGGCATGTGGCGCTATGCCCAGCAGCAGCAAGACCAGTTTGACCTGATCGTTAATCTGGCCTACGACTGGCTGCCCTTTTACCTGACCGAGTTTTTTAGCACTCCCGTGGCCCACTTTGTCACCATGGGTTCCCTCAGTGAGGCCATGGATGGGGCGATTCGGCAGGTGGCCCAACAGTTCCCTTGCCGCTTGGGAGCCTACACCCGCAGCCAGGCTGAAACCTTTGGGGCCGAGACCTTTGAGGCCGAGACCTTTGGCGCCGAGACCTTTCAGGTAGCCGATGCCTTTGCAATTCTCAGCAGCGCCATTGACCTAGAGCTATACGAATTTTGCCCCACCCCCGGCAATGCTCTGGCCTGGCTGGGCCGTATCTCCCCTGAAAAGGGCCTAGAGGATGCGCTGGAGGCCGCCGAAATCGCCCAGGCTCCGCTCAAAATTCTCGGCAAGCTGGAGGATGGGGAATACTGGCGAACGATTTGTGATCGCTTTCCCCACGCCACCGACGGCTACCTGGGCTTTTTGCCCACCCGCGAGCTACAGCAGGTGCTGCGCCAGTGCCGCGCCCTACTGATGACGCCGCGCTGGGTCGAAGCCTTTGGCAATGTGGCGATCGAGGCCCTGGCCTGCGGCGTGCCGGTGATTGCCTACCAGCGGGGCGGCCCAGCCGAAATTGTGCGCCATGGCACAACTGGCTGGCTGGTACCGCCGGACGATGTGCCGGGGCTGGTGGATGCGATCGCCAATATCGACCACCTCGACCGCCATGCCTGCCGCCATCAGGCGGAAACCGAGTATTCCCTCGATGCCCTAGCGCTGCGGTTTGAGCAATGGTTTGAAGCGATCATCCAAACCATGTAAATCGGGCAACCCTGTTTATGCTTTGCCTGAAGGGGATCACTGGCAAACCGTCTAGCCAGCATCACTGTACCGAGAGAGCATTGTCTGGATTGGCAAGCACCTAGGTCATGACCAATCCAAAATCCCCAATCTAAAAGCCAAAATTGATTTCACTGCGCCTGGGGCATAGGAGCCTGACGCAGGTACTCAAGCCGCTGAAAATCATTCAGCAACGCCTGGCGCAGGGATTTATTTTGGGGATCAACCCGGCGGGCCTTTTTTAGGCAGACCTCGGCTTTGGGGAGATTGCCATTGTTCAGTAGGTCGTGGCCCCAACGGTAATAGGTGATGGCATGCCACTGGCGAATTTCGGGGTCTTCAGGGAAGCGTTGCACCAGCCCCTCCACCAGTGCTACCGCGCGGGGAAAGCGCTGCCCACCAAAGAACTCTCGCAGCTGCTTATAGCTATCGATTTTGAGTTTCTGATCGGCCTCAGAGCCGCCCGGGGTAGGGCTAATGGTGAACTCGACTGCGGCAGCCGGAGCTGGCTCAGATTGAGCTACAGGTCGCGAGGCTGGTTTGGCAGCGGGTGGAGCCGCTTTAATGGGGCGCTCAGAGGCAACAGGCCTAACCGGAGCAGCCCGACGGGTGGCAGCCACAGAGGCAGCGGGTAGGGCATCCACCAAAAACCGGTAGGCCTGGGTGACCTGAATAAACTTTTCCTTTGCCAGCTGGTCGCCGGGGTTCACGTCGGGATGGTATAGCCGGGCCAAGTTGCGATAGGCCAGCTTGACATCGTCAAAGCCGGCCCCAGTTCTTAGCCCTAGTATGCGGTAGTAGTGCGCCAGCGCCATTGTTGCCAACTTTATAGCAGAGGGTAGGTGTGCTGTCCCTATTTTGCCAACAGTTGGTAAAAATGGCGCGTCTATACCAAGTCCAGTTCAAGGATCTGGAGTTTTCCCAGACAAACCTCCACCTCTGGACTTGGATTTGACTGGCTTAGATGGCAGCCGATGCGGGTGTAACCAACTCTTGGGTGCGTTCTTCAATCACCCGGTCGATCAAACCGTAGGCAACCGCTTCTTCGGCAGACATAAAGTAGTCGCGGTCAGTGTCTTTTTGAATTTGCTCAATGGGGCGACCGGTGTGGCGAGCCATCATTTCGTTAAGCTCTTGGCGCACCCGCAGAATTTCCTTGGCCTCAATGGCAATGTCGCTGGCCTGGAGGCGCTGCCGCCCGGTGCCACCCATGGGCTGGTGAATCATGATGCGCGAGTGGGGCAGGGCCACCCGCTTGCCGTGGCTGCCCGCCGCCAGCAAAAACGCCCCCATGGAGGCCGCCAAACCTAGGCAAATGGTAACCACGTCAGACTTGATGTACTGCATGGTGTCATAGATCGCCATGCCCGCCGTCACCGACCCACCGGGGGAGTTGATGTACAGATAGATGGGCTTGCTGTTGTCGTCAGAGTCGAGGTACAGCAGGGCCGCCACAATGGAGTTAGCCAGGGTATCAGTGACCTCTTGGCCCAAGAAGATAATTCGCTCCTGGTTCAGGCGGGTGTAGATGTCAACCCACTGGGAGTACTGGCTACCGGGCAAACGATAGGGAACCTTGGGAGTGCCGATGGGCATAGTGATCTTTCAACCTAAAAACAAAACAACGGACGTGGAAGGGTTCAAAGACGGCTTTGAGGGGCGATCGCCCTTAAAGCTGAGGCTACTTGGGGCTAAACCCCCATCGGTGCGGGCATGGGCAGCTCTTTGCGGCTGGCCAGTACCCGGTCAATCAGGCCGTATTCCTTGGCCTCTTCAGGCTTCATATAGAACATGCGGTCAGAATCGCGCATCAACTGCTCGGCGGTCTTGCCGGTGCTCTTGGCCAAGATATCCATCATTGAGCGCTTGTTGTCGAGCACTTCTTTTGCCCGAATTTCGATGTCGGTGGCCTGGCCTTGGGCACCGCTGCGAGGCTGGTTAAGCACAATGCGGGCGTGGGGCAAACTGGCCCGAAAGCCCTTGGTACCTGCCGCCAAAATCACGGCGGCAGACCCCATCGCCTGGCCCAGGCAAATAGTGTGTACCGGTGGCTTGATGTAGTTCATGGTGTCGCAGATGGCAAAGGCTTCGGTGTCGTAGCCAATCATGTTGCCGTCGTACCAGGAGGTGCCGGTGGAGTTGATATAGAAGAAAATAGGCTTATCGGGGTCGTCGAACTGCAAGAAGAGCAGCTGAGCGATAATCAGCTCGGTGACATCAATGCCCACCTGCTGCTTAACGTCATCCCCCGAGAACAGGGGTAGGCCCAGATAGACGATCCGCTCTTTGAGCAGCAAAGAGGGCAGATCTGGGGGCGGCGTGCGGTACATCGCGTCGCCATAGGGTGCCTGCACGGCTTTAATCTCTAAACTCATAGACCGAAGACGCCCAAATACGGGTTTTTAACAGTGTAACGCGGGATAGAGCTGGGTTCTACGCCGCCCCCAAGACGGATATCCCCACCTGAATCTCCCCCAGTTGAGATAACGTCGATGACCGGCTCACCGACTGGCTCACCCCAGCACAGTCTAGGGAGCAGCGGGGTTTAGGGCAGGGGCTGGCCCATGGTAGCCCTCCCCTTAGGATTTGTTTACACTCTAGAAAACATTCCTTTTCTGCACCCCATGCTGCTTCAGCCCGATCAACGCACCAAGCTAGACGACTCTAGCGACACCTCTTTCTACGATGCGCCTCGCTTTGTCACCCACGTCGATGACAGCTTCATCCGGCAGCTGACAGATCTATACAAAGAGCGCCTTAGCCCCAACAGCCGCATCTTTGACCTGATGAGCAGCTGGGTGTCGCACCTGCCGGAGGATTTGGCCTTTGAGCACGTCGAAGGCCACGGCTTGAACGCTGAAGAGCTGGCCAAAAACCGCCGCCTCAACCACTATTTTGTGCAAAACCTGAATGAGAACCCCAAACTGCCCCTGGCGGATCAATCCTTTGATGCCGTGCTGAATACGGTGTCGGTGCAGTATCTCCAGCAGCCCGAGGTGGTGTTTGGCGAGATCTATCGCATTCTCAAGCCCGGCGGCATTGCCATTGTCAGCTTCTCAAACCGGATGTTTTACCAAAAGGCGATCGCCGCCTGGCGCGACGGCAGCGAAACCCGCCGGGTCAACCTGGTGAAGATCTATTTTGGCTCGGTGCCAGGCTTTGGCACTGCCGAGGTGATTGCTCATACCCCCAACGTTCCGGCCATTCTGCAAATGCTGGGCATGCCCGGCGGCGACCCCTTCTACGCCGTGATTGCCGAGCGCCAAGGGCCGCTGGTGACGCCATGACCACTGACCTGACGGCCATTCCCGGAATGGGTAAAACCTTTGCCCGCGACTTTGCCCGTCTGGGTATTTGGTTCCAGGGCGATCTTGTGGGCAATACCGCCGAGGATCTGTTTAAGCGACTGGTGGCGGTTAACGAACGGGAGCACCACAAAACCAGCAAAAACTACCTCTACGTGATTCGCATGGCCATTTACTATGCCGAAGGCGGGCGCGATCCTGGCTTACTCAAGTGGCATGCTTGGAAAGACGTTGCCTAGCCCTCACCTGACCCTTCCATCGCCACTGGCCTGGCTGACGATGCCCCAGCACCAATCAAGCGTTAAAGAGGAGGGCGGTGCGATCGCTGATCGCCCCCAGGTTTCGGCTCAAGTCGTTGCAAATATGCCGCTCAATCAGGGCCACGGGCATGGCTCGCGGCGGGCGGATCACCAAGTCATAGCCCAGACGCACGATGTTGTCCTGGGCTTCAGCTACAGGCTCCAGCGTCCACTTGCCCTCAAACTGGCGAAAGTCACCCTCCACCATCGAGAAACGCAGTTCCCGAGGGCAGGCTTCGACCATATCGAGCACCACTCGGGCGCAAAACTTGATGTTGAGGAAGCACTGGGAACCCATCTGCTCTAGCCGAATGCCCCCCTCAGGGTGGCTGAGCCGCTTGCTACAGGAAAGGTTAGGAATAAAGCT
>JBBSLR010000155.1:0-6816 GCA_038255045.1 Phormidesmidales cyanobacterium | reverse complement strand
TGCCATGGCCGACCTGCTCTCGATCATCAACCCCGCTACCGAGGCATTGATTCAAGAAATGCCGGTCGATGACGAAGCCGCCGTTCCCCAAAAGTATGCCCAGGCGCGACGGGCACAGCCAGACTGGGCGGCGCTGCCCCTGGCCGATCGCATCCAGTCCATTCTGCGCTTTCGAGATTTATTAACTGAGCGGGTCGATGCCCTGGCGGCGCTGCTGACATCGGAAACGGGTAAGCCCATCACCCAGGCGCGCAGTGAGATTTTGGCGGTGCCGGGGCGGATTGATTTCTTTGTAGAAAATGCTGCTCAGGTGCTAAATTCAAAGCGCGTCTATTCTGAACCTGCCGATGCGCTGCCGGGGGCAGAAACGCTGGAAGAGGTGATCGGCCACGACCCGCTGGGGGTGATCGCCAACATTTCCGCCTGGAACTATCCCTACTTTGTCGGCACCAACACCTTCATTCCGGCGCTGATGATGGGCAATGCGGTGCTGTATAAGCCGTCGGAGTTTGCCACGCTGACCGGGGGGGCGATCGCATCCCTCCTCCACGAGTCCGGCGTTCCCCAAGACATTTTCATTCCGGTTGTTGGTGCCGGGCTGACTGGGGCAGCTCTGCTAGAGCAGCCTATAGATGGCATATTTTTCACCGGCTCCTACGCCACCGGGCAGAAGGTCGCCGTGGCTGCTGCTGCCAAATTAATTCGTGTGCAGCTAGAGCTGGGCGGCAAAGATCCGGCCTACGTTTGCTCCGACGCGAAGGTGGCAGCGGCAGCGGCGGGGCTGGCCGATGGGGCCTTTTACAACAACGGCCAGAGCTGCTGCGCGGTGGAGCGCATCTACGTCCACACCGATGTCTACGACGAGTTTTTAGAAGCGTTTATGGCAACAGTACAGGGGTTCAAGCTGGGCGACCCCACCGACCCCAATACCTACCTTGGCCCGGTGAGCCGCAAGCCCCAGCTGGATCTCTTGGCTGACCAGGTGGCAGATGCCCTCGCCAAGGGAGCCACCCTGCGCTGCGGCGGGGAACAACTGGATCGCCCCGGCTGGTACTTTGCCCCCACGGTGCTCACCGAGGTCAACCACACCATGACCGTCATGCAGGCAGAAACCTTTGGCCCGGTGATCGGCATTCAGCGGGTGGTCAGCGATGAGGAAGCCGTGGCGCTGATGCAGGATACGCCCTACGGCCTAACGGCGGCGGTGTATGGGGCAGAGCGGGAGCGGGCGATCGCCATGCTGCGGCAGCTGAAAACTGGATCGGCCTACTGGAACTGCTGCGATCGCGTCAGCCCCCGCCTGCCCTGGAGCGGTCGCGGCCACTCGGGCCTAGGCACCACCCTCTCGCTGGCGGGGCTGTATACCTTTTCGCAGCCGCGCGGTTGGCACCTGCGGGCCAGCTAACGAGAATTATTGTCGGGGTTCGGCCCTCGCCCAGTTACCGGGCGGCTATCCGCCAAGGAGCAACCTGGGGGTTCGTGGCACCATAAAGCCATCGCATTCAACCTATCCCCATGAGTTCCCCCGTACAATCTTTCTACACCTGGTACAAAACCACCCTCGAAAATCCTAAATATCGCTGGCTGATGGCAGGGGGTACTCTGCTGTACCTGCTTAGCCCCATTGACGTGCTTCCCGACTTTATTCCCGTCCTGGGTCTAGTCGACGACGCTGTGGTGGCCTCCCTGTTTATCGGTGCCATGTCGCAGATTGTGCTGTCTGGGCTGACCAACAAAAAGCAGTCGGGTCTGCGGTCTGACGCGCCCGACGCCGCTGGCACCACCGTCGATGTGGATTTTAACTAGAGATTCTCTAGCGGTGGGTTACGGCTTCCACGATAACTGAACAGCGCAAAGCCTCGGAAAGCCTAACCCACCCTGCAGCGGATTAACATTTCCGTTGGGCGATTAATCCCCCATCCAAAATCCCCTTAAACTCACCTCTGCCCCTCCCGGGCGGGGAAATTCAAAATCTAAAATTCAAAATTGTCCCTCCAAAATTGCTATGCCCGTCAACAAAAACCCTCAGCCGCCGCGATCGCGCCAAATTGCCAATATCGTTCTATGGGCCGCCACGGGCCTGTTGTTGCTCAACATCGCCTTCTCTAGCCTAGTTGGCAACCAGACGGCCCGCGAACCCTACAGCATGTTTATCCACCGCATCCAAGAGCAAGAGGTGGTGCGGGCCTCGGTGGGGCAAAACGAGATTCGCTACCAGGTCAAAGACCCCGTCACGGGCGAAGCGGGCGACGTGTACACCACCACGCCGATTTTTGACCTGCAACTGCCCCAGCTGCTCGAAGACAACGGCGTCGAGTTTGCCGCCGTGCCGCCGCCCAAGGGCCAGTGGTTTAGCAGCCTGCTGGGCTGGGTGATTCCGCCGCTGATTTTCATTGGCGTGTGGCGCTTCTTTATTGCCCGCAATGGCGGTGGCCCCCAGGGGGCGCTCTCCATTGGCAAGAGCAAAGCCAAGGTCTATGTGGAAGGCGACGCGGGCAAAATCACCTTTGACGATGTCGCCGGGGTCGAAGAGGCCAAGACCGAACTGGTAGAAGTGGTCGATTTTCTCAAAACCCCCAAGCGCTTCACCGACCTGGGGGCCAAAATTCCCAAGGGCGTGCTGCTAGTTGGCCCGCCAGGCACCGGCAAAACCCTGATGGCCAAGGCCGTCGCGGGGGAGGCAGGGGTGCCCTTCTTCAGCATTTCGGGTTCCGAGTTTGTCGAAATGTTTGTTGGCGTTGGCTCCTCCCGCGTGCGCGACCTGTTTGATCAGGCCAAGAAGCAGTCTCCCTGCATTATTTTCATTGACGAACTCGATGCGATCGGCAAATCGCGCTCCAGCAGCGGCATGTACGGCGGCAATGACGAGCGCGAGCAAACCCTCAACCAGCTGCTCACCGAGATGGATGGCTTTGAGGCCGGCGACACCACCGTAATTGTGCTGGCCGCCACTAACCGGCCCGAAACCCTCGACCCCGCCCTGCTGCGCCCCGGTCGCTTTGATCGCCAGGTGCTGGTTGATCGCCCCGATCTCAAGGGCCGCGAGGCCATCCTCAACATCCACGCCAAGGATGTGAAGCTGGCCGACACCGTCGATCTCAAGACCACCGCCACCCGCACCCCTGGCTTTGCCGGGGCCGACTTGGCCAACCTGGTCAACGAAGCCGCCCTGCTGGCCGCCCGCCGCAACAGCACCCTAGTCGAGCAAGAAGACTTTAGCGAGGCGATCGAGCGGGTGGTGGCGGGTCTAGAGAAAAAGAGCCGCGTGCTCAACGACAAAGAAAAGAAAATCGTCGCCTACCACGAAGTCGGCCATGCCCTAGTGGGGGCCATGATGCCCGGCACCGACCAGGTCGAAAAAATCTCCATCGTGCCGCGCGGCATGGCGGCTCTGGGCTACACCCTACAACTGCCCACCGAAGATCGCTTCCTGCGCGATGAGGATGAGCTAAAGGGGCAAATTGCCACTCTGCTGGGCGGGCGATCAGCGGAAGAAGTGGTCTTCGGCAGCATTACCACTGGAGCCTCCAACGACCTCCAGCGAGCCACCGATCTGGCTGAGCAAATGGTCACCACCTACGGCATGAGCCAGGTGCTTGGCCCCCTCGCCTACGATCGCGGCCAGCGCAACACCTTCCTCGATGGCGGCATGCCCAACGCCCGCCGCCCCATCAGCGAAGAGACGGCTAAGGCGATCGACGAAGAGGTGAAATCTCTAGTTGAAGCAGGCCACCAGCGCGCCCTAGCCATTCTCAAGCAAAACCGGGAACTGCTCGAAACCCTGGCCCAGCAGCTGCTAGAGACTGAGGTGATCGAAGGCCCACCTCTACGCGAGCAGCTCAAGCAAGTGCAAGACCCCCAGGCGATGGGTTAATCAGCCGTCAAGGCCAAGGGAATCCTCACAGGATTGATTCCCTTGGCATTTATCAGCAGTAGCCCATGGCTGGGCCTGCTGGTGGTGATTATCATTTCGGATACTTAAGACTGCTCAAAATCAGCGATCGCAGCTCTAATCTCTTCAGCAGTCACATTGTCGCGATCAGATTTCGAATAAATTAGCACTAGTAAAATGTAAGCCAACCCTTGTCGCTGGTAAATGAGCCTATAACCTGCGCTTTTGCCTCTTTTGATGTCAGTATTTCTGATGCGAACTTTAAAGACCGTAGACCCTGTTCCCGGTATCTGCTCTCCAATGGTATGGCCAGCCTGAAGTTGCTCAATGATGGGTTGCAGATCGGCTTTGATCCTTCGATAGCGTTTAGCCAGGGTTCGCACTCGTTTTTGAAACTCGAGCGACAAAAAGACCTGAACTTTAGAAGAATCAGTCATCTATGCCATTCCACAGGTCTTCAATCGGTAGGATTCTTCCTTCCTCAATGTCTCGCAGAGAGGCCCGTAAACTGCTGAGAACTAGCGCTTTAGGCTCACCGTCTTCATCAATCTCATCCTCAGATGACTGAAATGACTGAGCAATAAATTGTAGAACCAGCTCCTCCAAAGGAATTTGGCGTCGTTCAGCTTCTAAAACAAGTTGTCGGTCAAGTTCTCCGGGAATCTCAATGGTCAATGTTCTAGACATTTCGAGTTCTCTAGCCCGTCAGTACTAATTTTAGTCGCTTTAATTAGCGGCACAAGGCTTCAGCCCCTGCTTTAGAGAAAGTATCTGCCCGTCAGGGGCCGGACTGGGCCTGTAAGTACTGGCCTGTGGGCACCCATAATCGCTGCCAGGCCTCTGCTACAGTATTGATTATCTCAATTTTTAACCCCCCAGAAAATCTGTGGTTGCCGCTAACGACATTTACCTGCTGCGAAACATTTGGTACCACGCCATGCCCAGCCACGAGCTGAAGGCAGGTAAGATGGTGGCCAAAACCCTGCTCAACGAGCCAGTTCTCTTTGGCCGCACAGCGCAGGGCAAGGCCTTTGCCCTGCGCGACATTTGCCCCCACCGGGCAGTGCCCCTCAGCTGTGGCCGCTTCGACGGCACCGAGGTCGAGTGCTGCTACCACGGCTGGCGCTTCAACGAAAACGGTCAGTGCACCGAAATTCCGTCGCTGATGCCCGACCAGCAGATGGATCTGAGCCGCTTTGACGTGAACCGCTACGAGGTCAAAGAGGTGCAGGGCAATGTGTGGGTCTACATGGCTGACCCAGCTCAGCCCAGCCCCCCCCGATTCGACGTGCCCCGCGTACCCGGCTTTGGCGACGACGTGCGGCCCAACATCACCTACACAATGCGCTTTCCCTGCTACATCGACCACGCCGTAGTGGGGCTGATGGACCCGGCCCACTCCCCCTTTGTGCATCGCTCGTGGTGGTGGCGCGGGGCCACCCTCAACGATGAGATCAAGTGGTTTGACCCCTCCACCTACGGCTTCACCATGCGCAAGCACCGCATGGGTGACAACATGGGCTACGGCTACTGGCTGATCGGCGGCGTGCCCGACAACGAGATTATTTTTTACCTGCCCGGCGTGCGCACTGAAGAGACCATCACCGCCAAGCACCGGGTGGTCAACCTCACCACCGTCACCCCTCTCACCGACGACCAAACCGACGTCACCTTCGAGCTGTACTGGGATCTGCCCTGGGGCAACCTGCTTAAGCCCATTGTGCCCCCCATGATTCGCTCGTTTTTGGGCCAAGATCGCGACGTGGTGATTAAACAGCAGACAGGGCTCAAGCACGAGTCAGTGCTGCGGTTAATCAAAGACTCTGACACCCTGGCCCGCTGGTACTACCAGCTCAAAAAAGAGTATCAGCGATCGCAGGCCGAAGACCGCGAGTTTGTCACCCCAGTCAAAACCCAGCTGCTCAAGTGGCGGGCCTAGCTACCGCTCCCTAGGGCAGAGCCGCAACTACTTCCTGACGCCAGGCGTAGGGAAACCCCGGTGCCAAAATTGTCGCCTGGTAGGGAATCAAGCCCACATAGTCGCCCCCAAGGCACTGAGCAGCGGCGTAGGAGAGATCTAGGGAGCGATCGCCCACATAGGGGCCGCGATCGTTGACGCGCACCACCACGGTTTTGCCGTTGAGCTGGTTGCGCACCTTGAGATAGGTACCAAAGGGCAGCGTCTTGTGGGCTGCGGTGAGCTCATGCTGATTAAAGGTTTCGCCCGTGGCCGTCTGTCGCCCGTGGAAATAAGGGCCGTACCACGAAGCCGTACCACCTAGGGTTTGATTGGTTTCGCCCAGGCCGTTGGCGACCATTTGTACCTGGCTAGGGTCAAGGGCATCGGCCCCAAAGGCGCGGCGCAGATTATTGACCCACTGGGTAGCTTTTAGGGCGGCCTGTTCGCCACTAGCGCCAGCTAAATGCTGCGCTGGGTCAGGCAGCCTAAACACCGTTTGCCCGTCTACCTGACCACTGGCCTCAGTGCTGCTCAGGCTGGGGGTTAGACCATCGGGGTTAGCTTCGAGTATAGGCACCGCCTCGCGCAGCTGACCGGCCACGGCTACGGCTGTCTGGCGAGAGGCCACCTGCCCAATAGCTACATTGTTAACCCGAATCGTGAACCCGTCAGCGTCAGCCTTGTTTAAGGCAGGGTAGCTGCCGCAGGGGCCAGCAGCGGGGCTGAGCTGGGTAACGTCGCTAGCCATGTGGGCCGCGCTGTGGGGCTGCGCCACAATTGCCACGGCAGCGGCGGCGCTCCAGCGGTGCCAGTCAACCGCAGCCTCCTCAGGCCAAAACAGCTGAGGCTCTAGCGGAAGCGGCTCATAGATAAGAGCTGGCAAATCCAGAGGTAAATTGGGGCGCGAGGCTGCTGCGTCCTGGGGTGGTGCCTGGGGTTCTGAAAATATCGCTGCGGAGGGACT
>JBBSLR010000154.1:0-6932 GCA_038255045.1 Phormidesmidales cyanobacterium | reverse complement strand
TGTTTTCGCGCGATCGCCAGGTGCAGGCCCAGGTGCTAGAGCAAACCACCGCCGGGTCAGTGTGCATTATCGACGTCATTCTACAAATTGCCGTGTGGGATATGCCCTTCGGCGGGGTGGGCAGCAGCGGCATCGGCGGCTACCACGGCCAGTACAGCTTCGACACCTTTTCTCACCTCAAAAGCGTGCTCAAAAAGCCCTTTTGGATGGATCTAGACTGGCGCTATCCCCCCTACGGCGACAAGGTAAAGCTGTTTCAGAAATTTATCGGCCTCTCGTAATTTCACCGTTAGATGAGCACAAGGTGCCCAAAGGTTTGCCTGGGTGAAAGTCAAGCCATTCAGATCCGGCGGTAGCCGCATGGCGTTGACTTTAAGACCGCTGCCCCTGCGGGCCAGAACCTTGGGAACAATGAGCACAGCTCTAGACTGAATAGCTAGTAGAGTAGGCGATGCCAGCCTTACTCCCACCTACCTTTAGACCAGCGATTCTTCCATGGCGGTCGATGACTTGACCTGAGACTCTAAAATTGCGCCGTAGAGGGGGCTGGTGGCCATCAGGTGTTCGTGGGTGCCCTGGGCCACCAGTCGCCCCTTATCCATCAGCAAAATCCGATCGGCAGTGCGCACGGTGCTGATGCGCTGGGCGACCACAAAGGCGGTGCAGGTGCGGCGGCGCATTAGGTCGTCGAGGGCGGCCTGGATCTGGGCGGCGGTTTGGGCATCTACAGCGGAGGTGCTGTCGTCGAGAATGAGGATGCTGTAGTCGGTCAGCAGGGTGCGGGCGATCGCAATTCGCTGCTTTTGCCCGCCCGACAGCCCCACCCCGCGCTCGCCGACAAAGGTGTCGTAGCCCTCGGGCAGGCTCTCGACAAAATCGTGGATTTGGGCAGCCTTGGCGACTTCGATCACCTGGTCGAGGGTGGCCTCGGCCTTGGCGTAGGTAATGTTAGAGAAAATCGTGCCCGAGAACAGGGTGGTCTCTTGAAAGACGGTGCTGATGTGCGATCGCAGACTCTCTAGGGTAAAATCGCGCACGTCTCGCCCGTCAATGCGCACCGCCCCCGCCGTCACATCGTAGAAGCGGGGAATCAGGTTGGTGACGGTGCTTTTGCCCGAGCCGGTCATGCCCAAAATGGCGATCAGCTCGTTAGGTTTGGTTTCCAAGGAGATCTCGCAGAGGGCTGGGCTGGTGGCCCCCGGATAGCGAAACGACACATGCTCAAAGGTGATGCGGCCGCCGCAGGTGGTGAAGGGGATGGCCTGGGGGCGATCGCGAATTTCGACCGCCGCGTCGAGCACTTCGTAGACCCGCTCGGCGGAAGACGACGCCTGGGCGATCGCCGGGGCCGCAAAGCCAATCAGCAAAATCGGCTGCAAGATCAGCAGCAGATAGGCGTTAAAGGCCACCAGTTCCCCCACCGAAAACTGCTGGTTGATCACCGCCGCGCCGCCGTAGCCCACCACCACCACAATCACCAGGTTGCTGATGAGAAAGATATACGGAAACGTATTGCGAATCGCCCGCACGGTTTTCATGTTGGCGGCGACCAGATCGCCGTTGAGCTGGGTGTAGCGATCGCGCTCCACCTCCTCCCGCACAAAGGCTTTCACCACCCGCACGCCGAGTAAATTCTCCTGCAAGACACCGTTGAGGTCGCTGAGCTGCTCCTGCACCTGGCGAAACAGCAGGTTGTTTTGGCTAAAGAACCGCGCCATTAGCCACCCCGCCAGGGGCACCACCGTCAGGCTAATCAGCGCCAGTTGCCAGTTCATAATTAGGAGGATGGCGGCGATCGCCACCAGGGTCACCACACCGCTAATCACCTGCACCAGACTGGTGCTCAGAAACGTGCGAATCTGCTCAATGTCGCTGGTGACGCGGGTGAGCAGCTGCGAAGTCTGTGACTGGTCGTGGTAGCTAAAGCTCAGGGTTTGAATTTTGCTAAAAATGCGGTTGCGCAGGTCGTAGACCACGCTCTGGGACATGGCCTCGGCGCAAAAGCTCTGGCCAAAGTTAAACAATCCTCGGGCCAGGGCGGCCACCACCAGCCCCGCCCCGCTCTGCAAGACCACCGTCAGGTTATTTTCGGCAATGCCCTGGTCGATGGCCCAGCGAAACAGCTGCGGCGTCGCCGCATAGGCTGCCACCAGCAGCAGGGCGCTAATCAGCGCCCCCAGCGTGAGCCAGGGATGAGCGCCGAGACTGCCCAACACCCGCTGGAGGGGCTGCCGCGCAGGGGCGTTTTGAGGCTGAGAGAGCTGCACCAACCGCCTGCTCCTAATGAGATATCAGCATTCTAAAGGGTGATCTACGATCTCGCTTATGGCTCGGTCATGGCTCGCTTATGGCCTGACGCCCTGGCCAGGGTTGCCCGCCAGAAGTCTGTGAACAGCTTGAAAAAAGGCGTAAACAACGGGGCTGGCGGGATTCGAACCCACGACCTGCCGCTTAGGAGGCGGCCGCTCTATCCTGCTGAGCTACAGCCCCAGGGGGGAGCCAAAAGGCAGAAGGATGAAGGCAGAAGGATGAAAAGGAGGCTGTCTCTAGGGGATATCAGCCTGCTAGGATGTCCTGCTGTCTTCTTTAGCTACTGCATATACGGCTGAAGCTATTTTACACCCTGGCCTGAAGGTGGGCGGTCAAGTGCGGGTAAAGATGGCGCGGTGCACGGGCCGGCCCTGCTCTAGGGTGACGCGCTCGCGGTCGGTTTGGGCGGGGAAGGGGCTTTGGGGCAGCCAGAGGTCGCCCTGGCGCTGGAAGTGGGGGTTTTCGGCAAGGCGATCGCACATATCCACCGCCACCTCTTCGACATCTGACTGCACCACCAGTCGCCCGCCGGGGGGCAGAAACTCGGCCAGGGTGCTGACTAGCTCGGGCTGCAGCACCCGTCGCTTTTGGTGGCGCTTCTTAAACCAGGGGTCGGGGAACTGGATGGAAACCTGCTGCAAGGGGTTCTGGTCGCCCCAGCTGGCCAGGAGGGCAGGCAGAGAAATATTGACGTTGCAGTACATGAAATGCAGGTTGCTCAGCCCCGTCTCTTGCTGCCGCTTTTGGGCCGATTCGACCACGGGCTTACGAATTTCGAGACCCAAAAAATTCCCCTCGGGGGCCAGCTGGGCCATGTGCAGCAAAAATACGCCCTTGCCGCAGCCGATGTCGATGTGCAGGGGCTGCTGGGGGTTGGCAAAAACGGTCTCCCAGGCGGGGTTCTCGACCGTAGCCTGATATTTTCCGCTCAGGGGGTTGACGTGCTGGCGCACCCGAACAACTGCCACGGCCTTGACCTCGATAGAACCACAGCCTTCTATCATGCCATTCTGGCTACCGAATCGGGCGGCTAGGGGCTAGGCTGGTAGGGGCATGCATAAAAATCAACGTTTTACTTCCATGGGACAGCGTTTTCGCTTCGCTATTGTCAGCGACCCGCACATTGCTCGACCGGAGACGATCTACAACGGCCCTAATCGCTTTCATTTGGTAGAAGTCAGCATTCCGGGTATTGAGCAGATTTTTGACCATTTAGAAACCCTCGATCTCGACTTTTTGCTGCTGCCTGGCGACCTCACCCAGCACGGCGAATGGGTGAACCACCAGTGGCTGATTGAGCGGCTTAAACGCCTGCCGTTTCCGGCCTACGTGGTGCCGGGCAACCACGATGTAATTGCCAGGGACGCCAGCGATCGCGCCATTGGCCTGCAAGACTTCCCGCGCCTGTACCAAGATTTTGGCTATAGCGACGGCAAAACCCTCCACTACGAGCGCGAAATTCTCCCCGGCGTGCGGCTGGTGGCGCTCAACTCCAACGCCTTTGAGGCGTCGGGCGAACAGGTGCGGGTGGGCTATGTCGATCAGGCCCAGCTCGACTGGCTAGAGGCCACCCTGGCGGCGCACCCCGACGATTTGATCTTGGTGATGCTGCACCACAACGTGCTGGAGCACCTGCCGGGGCAGTCAAATAGCCCCCTGGGCCAGCGCTACATGGTAAAAAACGCAGCGGATATCATTCGGCGTCTGGAGGCGGCGGGGGTGCGACTGATGTTTACCGGCCACCTGCATGTGCAGGATGTGGCTCGGCGGGGCGACCTGTGCGAGGTGCTGACCGGGTCGCTGGTGAGCTATCCCCATCCCTACCGGATTGTGGAAATCGAGCATGGCGATGGCGGGCTGCGCATGGAGGTGCGATCGCGCCGCCTCACCGCCGTTGGCCCCTGGGATGACCTGCAGGCGATGTCGCACCAGTGGATGTGCGATCGCGCTGAGGGGTTTATGACCAAGTTTTTGGTTAGCCCACCGGTGGGGCTGGCCCAGGCCGAGGCGGAGGCGATCGCCCCCAGCCTTAAAACCTTTTGGGCCAGCATCGCCGCGGGCGACACCCAGATCGACTTTTCTCACCTGCCCGCCGATGTGCAAGCGCGGCTGGCCCACTTCAACTCGGTGGATAGCGACGGGAACCCTCAGGCGATCGACAACACCGCGACGCTGGTGTGGTCTGCGAAATAAAAAATCCCAGGGTTCTCAAAGAACCCTGGGATTTGGGGCTAGAACCAGGTAACCCTAAAACACGAAGTTCTCAGCGTTGCTCAGCGCCGCCGCATCCACCCCCTGAAAGGTGAGGAAGTTGGTGAACTGGGTGCGCCCACCGCCCATGCGATCTAGCTCAAGGGAAAGCCGGGTGCGATCGCTGTTGCCCAGGTTGCGAATCTGAATCAGGCCGTCGGCCAGGGGATCGGTGCCGGTGTAGCCAACGCTGGCTAGCAGGTCAGTAAACACCAGCTGGTCGACACCCACCTCAAAGTCAGTGATGGTAGCGCCGGTTTGATTGGTGGTGGTAAATTTAATCTGGTCGCGACCGCCGCCAGTGGTAATTAGGTCGGGGCCGCCGCTGGCCAGGAAGATCTCGTTGCTATCAGTGCCCACCAGCACATCGCGCCGGGGGGTGCCCTCAATAATGGTAGCGGCAGGGGCGAGGGTAAAGCGCGCCAGCAGCGGGTCGTGGTCGCTGGCCCGCTGGGGGGTCTCGGCAAACTCGACATTGGTGTGTACAGTGTCGAACTCAGCCCCGGTGGCTAGACCATCGCTGACCAAAATATGGTCGAGCGACTGGGAGTTGCCCTGGAAAATAAACGAGTAGCGCTCATTTTCGGGCAGGGTCTCGGTCAGGTTGGTGAGGCCGCTGTTGGTCACTAGGTCGCGCACGGGCGAGACAAACTCAAACTCGTTGAGGTCGCCCAGCACCACCACGTTGGCGATGGGGTCGGCCCCCAGCAGGCCGTTGACGTAGCCTTGCACTGCCTCAGACTGTGCTTGGCGCTCGTCGAGGGAGCCGTTGATCGTGGGGTCTTCTTGGCGAGTCTCAAAGGGCTGTTCGGTGCCGAGAATGGGGGCGCTGCCGCCCTTCGACGAAAAGTGGTTGTTGACCAGCGTCACCGCTTCGCCGTTGAAATCGAAGGTGGCAATCAGCGGCAGGCGGGCACCCTGGAAGGCTTCGCCGCTGCCCTGACCGCCGACGGTGGCGACCGAACCCTCGACTAAATCAACCCGGCTAGGGTCGTAGAGGTAGGCGGTGCGAATGTTGGCCCCCGGCTGGCCGCCGCTGGTGTTGTTGCCGATAAAGGGATTGTCGATGAAGGCGTAGGTGGGGCCACCCGCCGCCGCGATCGCCGCCACCAGGGTCTGCAAGGTGACATCCGCCGCCGTCACCCCGTCGTTGGCCGAGCCGCTGTTGTCCTGCACCTCTTGCAGGGCAATCACGTCGGGGCGGTTGAGGTTGTTGACGATCTGCTGGGCGATCGCATCAAAGCGCCCGTCGGCAATGTCAGTGTCGCCATCGCTGTCGTTGGGGTCGAGGTTGAGCACGTTGTAGGTGGCCACCGTCAGCTGATCGCTGCCGCGAGTCAGGCTGCTCACCTCCGGCTGGAGGCCGCCCGCCATAATCTGGCTGGTAAAGGCTTCGGTCACCACAATTTCGAAGTTGCCAAAGCCGTAGCCCACCACCCCGGTAACATCGCCCAGGTTGTCGCCTACATTCACTAGCGGAAACGCAGAGGGCGTTACGCCATTGTCAAACTGAAGCTGGATGCGCTCGGGGTTAAAGTCGTCGGGGCTGATGTTGAGGGTGCCGCGATCGCTCAGACCTGTGGCCCCAGCGCCGTTGTCGATGACGCCAAAGATTTCGCCAAAGTTGTTGGTGGCGTCGATGACGCGGAAGTTTTGCGCCGTCACCAGCATGCCCTCCAGTGACTCAAAGAAATCGATGCCGTCGGTCTCGGGGTCAAAGCTGCCAAAGGCGTCGTCGTCGATGTTTTTGGTGGGGGGCACTCGCCCGCCCTGGCCAATGATGGTGGCCGCAGGCAGGGGGTTGCCGGTGCTCAGGGTGGTCAGCGTAGGGCTGCCAATCTGAGTCGTTGACAGGTTGCGGGTTGATGCCCCGCCGGGGGTAAATTCAGCCACGGTGCCCTCGACCCGCAGTTCGTCGCCCACCGCCACTCCAGGGGCGCTGCTGGTAAAGACAAAAATTGCGTCGGAGGTGGCAATGTTGCCGTCGCCCGTGGGGTCTTGCAGGTAAAAGCCGTTGCTATCGACAGCGGTGACAATGCCCGTAGTGGCCACCATTTGGCCCACCAGGGGTGAGACATGTGCGGCTCCTTGAATGTCGCCAATGCGGGTCAGCGCGACATCGCCACCGCCGTTATCACCACCGCCGTTATCACCGCCGCCGTTATCGCCGCCGTTTACCGTCCCCTTGGTGGCGGGTTGGGGGCCAGTCCAGACCCCGTCAATCAGCTGTAGCGAATTGCCAATAGGGGTGTTGCTACCTTCGGCCACGCCGATGTCAACGCTGGTGAGGCCATCGGCAGGGCCGCCTACTGCGGTAAAAGAGCCTTCGTAGCTGAGAAATTCCACCACATTGCCCTCGGCGTCGACCAGAG
>JBBSLR010000153.1:0-6955 GCA_038255045.1 Phormidesmidales cyanobacterium | reverse complement strand
CCCCCTGGCCCGCCGGAGGCTTTGGTGATCACTCGGGTAATGCGCCACTGCTGCCAGAGGGCCTGCTCTAGGTCGGCAGTAATAGGAGGGCGCAGGGCAATCAGGCGATCGGGGGTGAAGCCAGCCTCTAGGGCTGCACCTAGGGCCACGGTTGATGGCAAAATGCGGGCGAATAGGGTGGCCTGGGCCTGCCAGGGGGCGAAGTGGTGCAGCCAGCGATAGCCCAGGGTGAGCAACACCCGCTGTCCGGCTAGGGTTTCGGGGGTGAGCAGTGCCTCTAGGTTGGCGACAGGGTTTACGACAGAGCAAACGAGTGAGCGGGCAGGAGATTGCGCTAGGCTAGGCCGCTCGTAGCGCCAGTAGGGGAGGTTGAGGGCCTGGGCGGCGGCGATCGCCCCCTGAGAAATCTCCACCGCAAAGGGATGCGACACATCCAGCACGGCCCCAATGCCCTGGGCCGCGATAAAGTCTCCCAGGGTTGCCACCTCCAGCCCGCCCACCCGCACCCTGAGGTTTGGCGTTTCGCTGTAGGATTGCCGGGCCGCCGCTGTGGTCACGGTCACCAGACAGGGCACCCCCGCCGCCGCCAGCCCCTGGGCTAGGGTCACCGCCTCCCCCGTGCCGCCAATCAGCCAAAGCACTACCTTATTCTGCTCCATTTCACTCCCCAGGCAGACGCTGCCCTGCGATTGGGTTCCGTAGGCTGATCGACATAATTAGAGGTATGCCATGTTTGTTCAAAATAGCGAAAATCAAACGCTGATTAAGGTGATCAACCCCGAAGACTTGTTTAATCCGCTGCACGATACGGTGCAGGGTCGGCAGCAGGATGGCGAAGAAGAACAGCCCCCCGAAGACTACGCCAAAGCTCAGCTAATTTTCCCCTCCGGGGAGCCACTGCCCCAGTGCTGGGTTGACCCCGACTATCAGCTGTAAGCGTTGCTTAAGCCTCATCCCAGTCCAGATGTGGAGTTCTGCCTGTGGGAAAACTACAGATCCCGAGCTGGACTTGGTACATAGGAATGTCATCTACCCCTGTTAAGGTGGCCCAGACCGCAGGTCAGGATCGCCAGATTTCTGCTTGGAGCCTGGGACTGAAAGTCCCAGGCTCCAAGCAGAAATCCTCTGAAGCGGATTGGGGGCCGACTACCCCAGTCTGCTTTAGCAGACTTGAGCAAGGAGCCAGGGAGTTCACTCCCTGGTGGTCGTAGCCGAAGACTGCGCACCTGTCCCAAGACTCTGGTACGCTTTGCGGAAGTCTTGCTGTGGGGGAGGGTTGACCCGGTGATCCAACAACTGATGTTGATTCCCATTGTCGCCTTTGCAAAGCTGCTGACGCTGCTGCTGCGGGCGTCGGGGCGTGGCTCGGGCACCGCCCTGCCGGGCTACCTGGTGGGGCGCTACTTTCCCTTTGTGCTAGAGGCGTTGGTCAGCCAAATTCCTATCGTGGTGGCGATCACCGGCACCAACGGCAAAACCACCAGCCAAACCATGCTCAGCGCCGTTCTCGACCAGGTGCCCAGGGCTAGGGTGCTGCGCAACAAAGCCGGAGCCAACCTCAGCCAGGGCATTTTGTCAGAGCTGCTCAAGCAGAGCAGCGCCCTGGGGCGGCTCAACTTCACCCACGCGGTTTTAGAAATAGAAGAAGCCACCCTGCCCCGCATCGCCACCCTGCTGAAGCCCAACATCATCGCCGTCACCAACCTCTACCGCGACCAGCTCGATGCCTACGGCGAAATCGACCACACCGAAAAGCTGATTCGCGACGGCATCGCCCAGTGCCCCACCGCCGCCGTAGTGGTCAACGGCGACGACCCCCGCACCTCGCGCCTCACCCAGGGGTTGGGCAACGCCACCTACACCATATCTCTGGCCCCAGAATACGCTCGGTTTTTGCCCTACGAGGGTAAGGTCAATACCCGCATTCCCGATAGCCAGGGGCTAGAGGCCACCAGCATTCACATTAACGCAGACCTGACCACCGATTTTTCGGTGCAGGGTCTGATCAATAACGAGATGGTGAACCTGCCCCAGGCCAAAACCCTGTCGCCGGGGTTCTTTCATGTCTACAACGGGCTGACGGCGATCGCGATCGCCAATCTGCTCGGCATTGACGGGGCCACTGCGATCGCCGGACTGCAAGCCTTCAAACCCGCCTTTGGCCGGGGCGAAATTCTCACCCGCCGCCAGGGCGACAAGCCGGTCAGCTACCGCCTGCTGCTGGTCAAAAACCCCGCCAGCTTTAGCCTCAGCCTAGAGCTGCTGCGCAATATTCCCGCCCTGAAGCTGATTTTGGCCATCAACGACAACACCGCCGACAGCAAAGACGTCTCCTGGCTGTGGGATAGCGAGCTAGAGCGGCTCAACCAGGCCGATATCGACTGGATAGTCTGCACCGGCATTCGCGCCAAGGACATGGCCGTGCGGCTCAAGTACGCCCTAGACGAAGCCCCCGTCCCGCTGCCCACCGTGGAGTCAATCCGCGAGGCGATCGCCCTATCGTTTGAAAAAGCCAGCCCCGGCGACACGGTGTTTGTGCTGCCCACCTACACCGCCATGCTCGAATTTCGCAAGCTTATGGGCAAAACCCTCGATATTGTCTAGGGTACACCCCACAAAAGTTGCCCCTAGACCTCCAACCTATAAGGCAGACACATAGGGCAGACACATAGGTCTGCCCCTACGCACCCCCTCCCCCTCCCATGCCCCAATCCCTAACCATCACCCACCTCTACCCCGACCACCTCAACCTCTACGGCGACACCGGCAACCTGATCGTGCTGCGCCGTCGCTGCCAGTGGATGGGCATTGACTGCACGGTAAAAGCGCTCTCCATGGGCGAGGTGGCCCAGGCGGGCCAGAGCGACCTCTACTTTATGGGTGGTGGCCAAGACACCGACCAGGAGGCGGTGGTCGAAGACTTTCATCAGCTCAAGTACGACGCCATTCGCGCCGACACCGAGGCCGGGGTGCCCTTTTTGGGGGTGTGCGGCGGCTATCAGCTGATGGGCCACACCTTTCTGATGGGCAATGGTGAAGAGACGCGGGGCCTGGGCATTATCAACGTCAACACCCGCGCGCCGGGCACCGAGGTCAAGCAGCGGTGCATCGGCAACCTAATTGTCGAAATCACCCCCGCCACCTACGCCGACATGCAGACGATGTACGCGTCCCCCCGCACCCTTCCCCGCACCCTGGTGGGGTTTGAAAACCACTCGGGCCAGACCTACCTGGGCGACGGGGTCGAGCCATTGGCCAAAACCATCGCCGGGTTTGGCAACAACGCCACCGCCGAGTACGAGGGGGCACGCTACAAGAACGTCTTTGGCAGCTACATGCACGGGTCGCTGCTGCCCAAAAACCCCCACTTTGCCGACTACCTGATCGGCCTGGCCCTGCGCCGCAGGTATGCCGATGCCACCCTGCCCCCCCTGGCCGATACCGAAGAACTGGCGGCCCACAGCTACGCAGTGCAGCGCTACGGCGGCTAGAACCTTGAGATTGAACCTTTCGACTGGCGATTTTGGCTGTTGGATCGGTGACGTTAGCTTGAAAAAGGGGAGTTCCTGGTGACGAAGGCAGTTCCTAGGGTATTGGTGGGCAAGGCGCAGCCCAAAAGCCCTTGGCTGGCGGTCAACCTGTCGGCGGCGCTGCCGGGGGCGGGTCAGGTGTATGACGGGGCGATCGCCCGTGGTCTAGTCATCTTCGCCGCCTTCTGGGGTCTAATCACCTTTATCCTTTGGTCGATCTTTGCCCCCCATGGCAACACCCTGCGCGGGCTGTTGACCATCATCCCCCTCCTCAGTCTCTATATATTTGGCCTATGGGATAGCCACCACGTCGCCAAGCGGGGCATCACCCTCGATGAGTTTAGCCCGCTGCGGTACCAGTCGAAAGATCCGTGGTACCCGGTGTTTCTTTCCCAGGTGTTGCCGGGGCTGGGGCAGTTGTTTTTGCAGCGGGCGGCGGTGGGCGGGTCGCTGCTGATCCTGGGCATTCTGGTCGGCTACCTGGCCAACTTTGCCCCCGTGCTGCTGCCGGTGCCGCCGCTGATCTGGGCGGCGGCCTGCGGGCTGGCCTACTGGGCGGCCCCGACCCGACGACGCCAGTGGAGAATTTTGGCGCTGCTGCTGGCGGCGGTGATGGCCACCCGCCTGGCCATTAGCTCGATTCCCTTTGTCGTGCCCACCCTGGTGGTGCAGTGCATTGTGCCCAGCGAGTCGATGCTGCCGACGCTACAGGTGCGCGATCGCATCTTCGTGCGCCCCCGGTCGGCCAACTATCCCCTGGCGGTGGGCGACATCATTGTCTTCACCAACCCTGAAACCACTCCTGTAGAAGAAGCCGGCGGGCTGGATAACCTAATGGTAAAACGGGTGATGGCCCTGGCCGGCCAGCGGGTAGAGGTGCGCGACGGCCAGGTGTGGCGCGACGGCACGCCCCTGGTCGAGCCTTACCTAACTGCACCCATGGGCTACCAGTGGGGGCCAGAAACCGTGCCCGATGGCCATCTGTTTGTGCTGGGCGACAACCGCAACAACAGCCGCGACTCTAGTATTTGGGGTTTTTTGCCCCGCGCCCACCTGGTGGGGAACGCCTACAAAATCTACTGGCCACCCCAGCGGGTGCAGCCACTGCCCTAGGGCTGAGTCAATATTTCAAAAAAGTCACCCCAGTTCTTAAATCTGGGCTAAGCTAATTGGCGATGTTTGCCCCTCCCACATCACCTGATCTCACCCATGATTTGGCGACTCCGCAATGTGCTTCTGCTAGCTTTGGCTACTCCATTAAGACAGGTAAGACAGGGTTCACTCAGGGCTTTTACCCAGGCTCTAGCCCATAACTCTAGGCCCATGATGCGACCTAGGGCGCTGCTGCGGCTGGGTTTGGCCACCATGGTAGCCCTGGTGATAGCTCTACCTCAGAGCCTGGCTCCGGCCTCGGCCCAAGACCTCACCGCCGCGATGTGGACCCGTGCTTCTTTCCCCGTAGAAAATTTTCAGACCTATACCTCTCCCTTTGGCTACCGCAACGACCCCTACAGCGGCAGTTCTCGGTTTCACTACGGGCTAGATTTGGCCGCCCCCAACGGCAGCTACATTCGCAGCTGGTGGGGGGGCGAAGTGCTCTGGGTCGAAGCCGAGGGCACCTGCGGCACCTCGGTGGCCATTAAGTCAGGTGAGTGGACTCATATTTACTGCCACATGCATGGCAATGTACAAGGCAGCGGCCCCGATAAGACCATGCTGGATCGCGATGGCGGCATTCAGCTGCGGGCGGGCCAGACGGTGCCCGCCGGGGCGCGCATTGGCCGCGTGGGGATGACGGGCCGCACCACCGGGCCGCACCTGCACTGGGGCCTCAAGTACCAAGACAACTGGGTTGACCCGGCCCTGGTGCTGCGGGCTATGTATGTCGGTCAGCAGGCGGCGCTCTAGGGTCGCAATGCCTAACTCCCACTGGCCAGGGCAGCGGTGGATCACCTGGCTCGGGATAGGGATGCTGATCGCAGGGGTAGCGTTTGCCCATCCAGCCCAGGCGGCGGACAGTCATCCTCTGCTCACGGTGGATTTGCTGCGGCAGCAGCTGGCGACCCCGGTGCAGCGGGAGGGGAGGCCGACGATTGACCTCCGCAACTACACCGTTGACCTGCGCCCCGACAGTGCGCTGACGGATGGGTTTTACCGCCTGCTCAGCAGCGGGCTACAGAAACCGGCCACTACTCTAACCCTAGATCTGAGCTACGCGGTGGTGCAGGGGGATCTCGATTTGCAGCGCCTGGGCCAGCGAGAACCCCTCTACGGCGATAACCTGTCGCCGCTGCTGAGCGGGGCGGGGCAGGCGCAGCTAAGGCGCGATCGCACCCGGCTCCTGCAACTCAGTCGGCTGTCTCAATCGCTATTGATTCAAGGCCAGAGCAGCAGCCAGCAAATCTATGTGTTTAAAGCGCCGCTGGTGGCGGTGCAAACTCGCTTCACGGGCCAGGTGCAGGGGAGCGATACTTACTTTTTAGGGCGGCTGCTAACCTCAGGGGCGGTGTTTGAGCAGGGGCTGTCGGTGGCGGGGGCGCGCTTTAACCGGGCGGTCAATTTTTCTGGGGCCGACTTCCGCCAGGGGGTGCAGGCCAAGAACAGCCTGTTTTTTGAGGCGGCCCGCTTTGACCAGGGCCAGTTTCGCAGTGGGGCCAACTTTCAGGGGGCCGAGTTTAAGGCCGACGCCAACTTTAGCCGGGCAGTGCTGACGGGCGATCTCAACTTTAGCCGGGTGCAGTGGCAGGGGGTGGCCGACTTTGCCCGCACTGTCTGGCAGGGCACGGCCTTTTTTGTGCGCAGCTACTTTGCCAAGGCGCTGTTTTTTACCGAGGCGCGCTTTGATGCGCCCCTGGTGCTACGCCAGGCCCGTTTTGGCGAGCCGGTGAATCTGCGCAACGCCATGGTGGGCAGCGAAGTCGACCTGGGCGATGCCCTGTTTCCGCCCTCGGCCTACCTCAACGTGGCGGGCCTGGAGTTTAGCCTAGAGCAAACCCAGATTTTGGGCACCCCCGGCAAGATTGGCCAAGTATTTTCAGTGCCGCAGCTGGCGGGCAATGAAACCCTGCTGCGCAACCTGGAGCGCAACTTTCGCCGCCTAGAGCAGATCAGCGACGCCAACTACATTGCCTACACCGCAGAGCGGCTGCGCCTCAAAACCTGGCAGCAGCGGCTGCTGGGCACCAACCTCAACACCGCCTCGGTGACGGCCCTGGTGCGGGCGGGTTTTACCGAGACCCAGGCGGCGGCGGTGGTAGCACAGCGGCAGGAGCAGCTTTTCATTGGTACTGAAGGCGTGCTGAGCGTACCCGGAGTCGATTTGGCGTCTTATCTAAAGGTGCGCGATCGCATCTTTGCCCTCAACACGTTTCCCCTGACTCGGCGGCTGACCCTGGCCCTACAGTGGCTGTGGCTGGGGGGGCTGG
>JBBSLR010000152.1:0-6960 GCA_038255045.1 Phormidesmidales cyanobacterium | reverse complement strand
GATTGATGCCGGCAGCTGGAAGCCGGGGTTTGAGGCAGTGCTCAGGCGGGCGACCAGCGCGATCGCCGCCGCTAAGTTTCAAATTCCCGGTCAGGCCGACACCCTGGCGGCCCTGGTCAACCTGGGCATTCCTGAAGTTGCCGTTACCCACGGCCCTCAACCGATTCAGTTGCTCTATGGGGGCCACCAGCGAATGCTGACCGTGCCCCAGGTCGCGGTGCAAGACACCCTGGGGGCCGGAGACATCTTCCACGGCGCATTCTGCCACTACCGCCTGCAAGCCCCCTTTACCGCCGCTCTTGGCAAAGCCGCCCAGGTCGCCGCCCGCAGCTGCCAGCACTTCGGCCCCCGCACCTGGAGCAAAGAGGTGACCGAGAAACCCGGTTTCTGACCGGGTTAGCATGAGCACAGGCCAAGCTGAGTGCAGAAACCGGGTTTCTGGCCTGCATCAAGTTTAGCGGTATAGTTCACTACGCCTGGTTTCGAGAGTGCAACCCAGCCGCTATAGTGCACTCTTGAAACCCTCACCCACTCACCCACCCCATGCCCTACGCCCAGGAAAAACAAACCGCGATCGCCGCCGTCATCCAGGCTGCCCAGCTCTGCGAAACCGTCCGCCAGGGGCTAGTGCCCGCCGCCCTCGAAAAAAATGACAAAAGCCCCGTCACCGTCGCCGACTACGGTGCCCAGGGGCTGATCTGCAAAGCTCTGGCCGAGGCCTTTCCCGGCGACCCGGTGGTGGGTGAAGAAGACACCACCGATCTGCGCCAGCCCGATGCCGCCCCGGTGCTCGCCGCCGTCACCGCCCAGGTGCAGCAGCTGATCCCCAGCGCCACCGACAGCGATGTGCTGGACTATATCGACCACGGCAATGGCGATGTCGCCCCCCGCTACTGGACCCTCGACCCGATCGACGGCACCAAGGGCTTTTTGCGCGGCGACCAGTATGCGATCGCCCTGGCCCTAGTCGTTGACGGCGACATCAAACTGGGCGTGCTGGGCTGCCCTTTCCTTAATTTTGGCGGCGAAACCGGGCTGCTGTTGGTGGCCGTGCGCGGCGAAGGCACGATGATGATGCCCCTGGCGGGCGGCAATCCCCAGCGCTTAACGGTGGCCGATACTGGCGACAGCGACCACTGCCGGGTGGTAGAAAGCATGGAGTCGGGCCACGGTGACCATGACCAGCAGCAGGCGATCGCCCGCGCCCTGGGCATCACCGCCCCCTCCCTGCGCATGGATAGCCAGGCCAAATACGCCGCCGTCGCCGCCGGGCAGGCGGTGCTCTACCTGCGCCTGCCCTCCCCCAAAACCCCCAACTACCGCGAAAAAATCTGGGATCACGCCGCCGGGGTGATCGCCGTCGAAGAGGCCGGGGGCCGGGTCACCGACATGCACGGCCAGCCCCTCGATTTTGCCAGCGCCGCCCGCTTCCCTCACAACCAAGGCGTTGTGGCTAGCAACGGCGCTATCCACGACGCGGTGCTGGCGGCGTTAAGGACATACTAGTGGTCTGTCAAGCCTAAAACTGTAGGCTGGGTGGCGCGATAGCAGAACCCAGCAAGGCTTGCTGTTGTTGGGTTCCACTTCGTTTCACCCAACCTACGCGCTATAAAACTAGTCAACGCTATAAAAGGATTCCTGAGCTATGGGGGCGCTGGCACCCTCCTGGAGCCACACCTGGCGGGGTGCGCCAATCTGGATGCCCTGGCGGTCAAAGGCCAGTTTGAGCCGCCGCCGAAATTCCATCGAAACCACCCACTGCTTGAGCGGGATAGTTTTGATCCAAATGCGGATCAAGATGCCTGTATGGGACAGCTCCTGCACCCCAAAAAACTCGTTGGTGTCGAGAATGATCGACTGCCACTCGGGATCTTGGGCCATATGGTCGGCGGTCTCGCGCACCACCGCCAGGGCGAGGTTGATGTCGGTGTTGTAGGCTACCTCAAAATCGAGGGTGGCCCGTGACCAGTCGCGGGTCAAATTTCTGACTTGGGTAATGGAGCTGTTGGGCAGGGTGATCAGCTGCCCCTCGGGGTTGCGCAGCTGGGTGATGCGCAAATTTAGGTTTTCCACAAACCCATCGATATCGCCAACGACGATCACATCGCCTATGCGAAACTGGTCTTCTATCAAAATCAAAAAGCCGTTGACCAGATCTTTTACCAGGTTTTGGGCCGCAAACGACAGCACCAGGGCCAGCAGCGTCCCCAGGGCCAGCACCGACCCCGGCAGCAGGTTGAGCCACTGCAATACCCAGATCAGCCCAGCCATATAGATCACCACCATTTTCACGCCCTTGATCACCTGGGCGATGGTGTTAATGCGCTGCAGATTGGTGGAGGTGAGCGACTGCCCCCGGGCAAATTTCTGCATAAACTGATCGACCGCCAGATCGATCAGGCGGTCGATCAGCCCCACCACAAACCAGGTCAACAGCACCACCACCGGGGCTAGAGCTATGGTTTTGGCAAACTGGCGGGTTTGGGGAAAGGTATGGAGACTGTAGGCGACGCTCAAGGCCCAGAGAGATACTAGGCCCCAAAGCAAAATCCACCGCATCAGGCGCACCGCATGCAGCCGTCGCTCTAGCCTGAAGTGTTGCTGCAATCCTTGCCATAGGCGCGGGTCAGCGGGCTTGGGTAAGTAGTCTTTGGGTGCTGGATCATGGACGTTGATCAGGGCCGACTCTGCCGCCGCGCGCTGGTGCAGGCGCTGCTCTCGCCGCCCCAGCCACCGTCGGATGCCCCCCAAAACTAGGGTGAGTACCAGGGTTGCCCCTAACACCTTAGCCGTCCTAGTCAGCTGCCGCTGAAGCGCTTCTGGCTGACGTACGACAATGGCCTGGCGCAGCTGTTCAGTGAGCTGGGTCTGCCACCGAACGGCTAACTCTTCTTTGCTGACGCCGTGGTATTGAGCGTCGAGGTCAGTCACGGTGAGCAGCACCCTCGACTCGGCCTGGTTGGCATCTCTGACAAACAACACTGGATATTGATCCAGGGTTTCGATGAAAACCTCTAGGGTGTCAGGGTCTAGGGAGCCTGCGGCGCTGCCCCCCGGCAAGATGCGCCGCAGGTTGGCCTCAATCTGGGTGGCCCGCACTTCGACGGGCATTTGCCCCCCGGCTTCGGCCCGGTTAAGCACCGCCGGGGAGGCGATGCGAAGAAGCGCTTGCCCATCGAGGGTAATGTCATGGGTTTCGAGATTGCCCTGCCGTTCTACGTTGACCGGCAAAGGGTCACCGCCGCTGGCCGCTGGTAGGGGCAACAGCTGAGCCTCGGCACCGCCGGGAAAAATAGCTGGGCTAATCAGCGCTACCACCAAAACCGTCAGGCAGGCAACCATGCCCTGGCGGAGTCGTCGGGCTGGTTTTAATCTTTGAAGGTCTAGCATAGGCCAACCCCACATATCAACATCTCCCATAGACGTTTGACAGCAGCATAGTTCCCCCGCCAGCCAAATTTTTTAGGCAGGGGATATTGCTCCTATTTTGGGTACATGCGCCTGGGTTCACTGTTCAGTCTGAACAGGCCCTGGCTCTGACTGTATTCCTGTGGATAGACATTGAGGAGATAGATAGTTAACCGGTGCGGCGATCGCTATTGCGGGTTACCCAGCGAGATGCCGTAGAGCGATCGCACCGACTCTTGCAGCAGCACCACCAGCGTCGCCACCCCCAGCAGGGTGCCCAGGGGCGTAAATGTCAGTGCCCCGCAGGCCACGACAACGCTAAACCAATAGTGCCTGTGCCTGCCCAAACACCGCCCTGAAATCACCAGCGCGATCGCCAGCCCCAGGCCGTAGAGCAGCAGCCCCAGGCCAATGATCAGAAAAATCAGCCCGGTGGCTACCGAGGGCAGCAGATCGCTGTCGCCCGTGGTGAAGGTGGCGGGGCTGACCAGGGCGATCGCCCCGATCACCACAAAGATCAGCGCAAATAGCGATAACGCCACCACCAGGCCCGCCACCACGTAGTGCAGCATGGCCAGCACCTTCAACCGCTCGTGGTCTTGGCTGTGGGGCGATGGGGTCATGGTCAAGAAATCAGGTGGTGATAGAGCCAGTGGCTCTATCGATTGTGTACCCCCCTGGGGAGATTTTAGGCGGATCTCAATCTTTTGCTACCCAGGGCCTTAGCTGTAGCGGTGGCCAGTTCGATTAGGACATCAGCAACCGTCATTGGCGAAAACGCGGGTGGCGAACTGGCGTATAGCCAGCGCTTCAAAAACTTTGGCATGTCCTGACCATATTGGCGATGGCTATAGCCTGGGCCAATAGGGTTAGGAATTAATTTCTGGGGATAATAATATAAGTAGGAGGACGCAATTATTTGTAAACCCCCTTAAGCCTCTTCACAAAGCTCAAACCCCTTAGCCAGCATGGGTTACGCTGCGCTAACCCAGCCTACGTTTAATCCAGCCTACCTACTTAAAGCAACCCGTTGCGCGAGCTGCCATGCCCTCTGTTTCTTTGTCTAATCAACCAGCGGCCCTGGTGATCGGGGCCAGCCGGGGTATTGGCCTGGGCTTTGTGCGCCAGATGCTCGAGGATGGCCGCTTTGAGACCGTCTACGGCACCTACCGCCGCCCCGAGTCGGCCCAGGGGCTGCTGGCTTTGGCCGCAGACTTTCCCCAGCTCACCTGTTTGCCTATGGATGTGACCGACGAAGCCTCTATCGCCGAGACGGTGTTGCAGATGCAGGCCCGCACCCCGCACCTGCACCGGGCGGTGTACTGCGTCGGGGTGCTCCACGACGGCGACTTTCAGCCGGAGAAAAGTCTGCGGCAGATCAGTAGCGAAAATTTGGTGCGATCGCTTCAGACCAACGCCTTTGGGGCAGTGCTGCTGGCCAAGCACCTGATGCCGCTGTTCAAGCATGATCAGCCCAGCGTTTTTGCCGCGATTTCGGCCAAGGTGGGCAGTATTGGCGACAATCGTCTGGGGGGCTGGTACGGCTACCGGGCCTCTAAGGCAGCGCTGAATATGCTGATCAAAACCGCCTCACTGGAGTACGCCCGCCGCAGCCCCAACACCATTCTGGCGCTGCTCCACCCCGGCACCACCGACACCCGCCTGTCGGAGCCGTTTCAGCGGGGGGTGCCGCCCGAGAAACTCTTCCCGGTGGAGCGCACCGTGGCCCAGCTGACAACGGTAATGGACGGCCTCACCCCCGCCGACAGCGGCGAGTTTTTTAGCTGGGACGGCACGCGGCTGCCCTGGTAGGGACGATTTTTGATTTTAGATTTTGGACGGGCGATTCAAGGGTTGTTGCAGAGTGAAATGGCACTGGACATAAGCTAAAACTAACCCTCGCAGATCGCCAGAGGCCTTGGTCTGCCACACACCTATAAAGATACAAGGGTGGGCACTGCCCACCAGCCTTAATTCAGTGACATTCGTTGCAGAGTGGCCCTGGGGCTATTCTTAACCACAGTTCGAAATAACGCTGTCCCCTCCTGGGAGGGGACAGCGTGAGGCCATCGCAGCAAAAAGGCTCCTGACCTAGGTCAGGAGCCTTTTTATTTAACCCTGACCTCAACCCTAGTCGAGGTCGCCCATGGCGAGCACAGGCTCAGTATCGCGATCAATGCCTTTCTCAAAGCCTGCCTCAGCCGCGCGGGCGCGACCAGCATGCCAGAGGTGGCCGATCAAGAAGAAGAAGCCCAGCACAAAGTGAGAGGTCGACAGCCACTGGCGGGGGTTGACAAAGTTCACCGAGTTGATTTCAGTGATCACACCACCCACCGAGTTGATCGAGGCGTTGGGCGCGTGAGTCATATACTCAGCGGCGCGGCGCACCTGCCAATCTTGGATGTCGTTGGTCAGCTTGTCGAGATCGAGGCCGTTGGGGCCACGCAGAGGCTCCAGCCAGGGGCCTTGGAAGTCCCAAAAGCGCATGGTCTCACCACCAAAGATGATCTCACCCGTGGGCGATCGCATCAGGTACTTACCCAGACCCGTGGGGCCTTGAGAGGCACCGATGTTGGCACCCAGGCGCATGTCGCGCACCAGGAAGGTCATCGCCTGGGCCTGAGACGACTCGGCGTTGGTGGGGCCGTAGAACTCAGAGGGGTAGGCGGTGTTGTTAAACCACACGTAGCAGGAGGCAATAAAGCCCATCAGCGACAGCGCGCCCAGGCTGTAGGACAGGTAGGCTTCACCCGACCAGATCAGAGCGCGACGCGCCCAGCCAAAGGGCTTGGTCAGAATGTGCCAGATGCCGCCGCCAATGCAGATCAGGCCGACCCAGATGTGGCCGCCGATGATGTCTTCCATGTTGTCGACGCCGACAATCCAGCCGTCGCCGCCAAAGGGAGACCCCACCAGGTAGCCAAAGATGGTGGCGGGGTTGAGGGTGGGGTTGGTGATGACGCGCACGTCACCGCCGCCCGGTGCCCAAGTATCATAAACACCGCCAAAAACGCAGGCTTTCAGCACCAGCAGCAGCGCACCGCAACCCAGCAGGACCAGGTGGTAGCCGATGATGTTGGTCATCTGGTTTTTGTCTTTCCAGTCGTAGCCAAAGAAAGAGGAATACTCTTCCAGGACTTCGGGGCCGCGCAGGGCGTGGTAAACACCGCCCAGACCCAGCACCGCCGACGAGATCAGGTGCAGCACACCTACCACAAAGTAGGGGAAGGTATTGATCACTTCACCGCCGGGGCCGACGCCCCAGCCCAGGGTGGCCAGGTGAGGCAGCAAAATAAAGCCCTGCTCATACAGAGGCTTGTCGGGAACAAAGTGAGCGACTTCGAACAGGGTCATAGCCCCTGCCCAGAACACAATCAGACCAGCGTGGGCCACGTGGGCACCCAGCAGCTTGCCGGATAGGTTGATTAAACGAGCGTTACCAGACCACCAGGCAAAGCCGGTAGATTCTTGGTCGCGCCCAGCAATATACGAGTTGCTAGAGAGCGTTACCACGGGGGAGTACCTCTTCGGGGAATACAAACTTCTCATGGG
>JBBSLR010000151.1:0-6969 GCA_038255045.1 Phormidesmidales cyanobacterium | reverse complement strand
TCTTATGCCGCATTGACCTAGAGCATCGGTACAGTATCTATATCACAGCCCTCACCCTGGTGCCCAAGCTAGGCCTGGGCTCCAGGTTCTTGCGGCTCTGCCGCTCCTTTGAGGAGGCAGAGCCTCCGCCTCTCGTTCCAATGCTCTGCATTGGAACGAGAGGCGGTTCGCGTAGGTTGGGTGCAACGAAGTGAAACCCAACAGCAGCAAGCCTTTGTTGGGTTCCGCTGGCGCTCCACCCAACCTACAAAATAAAGCTGCAGGGCAAACTTTTGTCAGTCATTCAGGTTCTACCCACCGATCATCCGCCTTAATTAGGTTGATCAGCTCCGCCACACCCTGGGCTTCGGGCACCTTCTTAATCTCGTCGCGGCCCCGATACAGCGAAATGTAGCCGGGGGTTTTGCCCACATAACCGTAGTCGGCATCGGCCATTTCGCCGGGGCCGTTGACGATGCAGCCCATCACCGCAATGTCTAGCCCGGTGAGGTGCTTGGTGGCCTCGCGCACCTCGTGGAGCACGTCTTCGAGGTTAAACAGGGTGCGGCCACAGGAGGGGCAGGCCACGTATTCCACCATGGTTTTGCGCAGGCCCAGGGCCTGCAAAATGCTGTAGCACACCGGAATTTCTTTCTCCGGCGCTTCGGTCAGCGAGACCCGAATGGTGTCGCCGATGCCCTGGGCCAGCAGGGTGCCAATGCCCGCCGTAGATTTGATTCGGCCATACTCGCCGTCGCCTGCTTCGGTGACGCCCAGGTGCAGGGGGTAGTCCATGCCCAGCTCGTCCATGCGGTGGGCCATGAGGCGGTAGGCGGCGACCATCACCGGCACCCGCGATGCCTTCAGCGAAATCACCAGGTTGTGAAAATCTAACGATTCGCAGATGCGGATAAACTCTAGGGCCGACTCCACCATGCCCTCGGGGGTGTCGCCGTAGGTAAACAGCATGCGCTCGGCCAACGAGCCGTGGTTGACGCCAATGCGCATGGCCTTGCCCTGGTCGCGCAGGGAGACCACCAGCGGCTCTAGGGTTTCACGAATTTTGCTGCCGATGTCTTCAAATTCGCTCTGAGAATAGTCGGTGCGGCCCGCCTGGGGTTTTTCAAACACGTAGAGGCCGGGGTTGATGCGCACCTTATCGACATGCTTGGCCACCTCCAGGGCGATTTTCATGCCGTTGTGGTGTACGTCGGCCACCAGGGGCACGGGCAGGTAGGTGTCTTCGAGAATCTGGCGAATGTCGGCCAGAGCCTTGGCGTGGGCCATGCTGGGCACCGTCACCCGCACAATTTCGCAGCCGATCTCGTGCAGGCGACGAATGGCGGCGGCAGCGCCTTTGATATCTAGGGTGTCTTCGTTGATCATCGACTGCACCACCACTGGGTGTCCGCCACCGATGGTGACGCTGCCCACCGGCACCGGGCGGGTCTGGCGACGGTGAATGGTGGTGTCGAAGGGGTCAACGGAAGCGGTGACGGGGGCCTGGGAAACGGGGTTTGGTAGCGTTTGCATAGCCTTGGCTCAATGGTTGCCGGTGCTGGGGAAGGGGCTGCTGCGGTGGCTCAAGAGAGCAGTCTTTGACCATCGCGCATCCACCTCCCAGAGTGCCACACAATGAGCCCTTTGGAGCTTGGGCCGCCAGCCCTAGCCCGGATCTTGCTTAGGGACTCGCAAATTTATAAGGTCCCAGCGTCATTCCCGCGCAGAGCCTGCCCCCGCGAAGGCGTGGGGCGGGAATCCATCAGATATAGGCGCTGTTAGCCGGTACCTTATTTTGGGGCGACTCCCTTAGCCCGTACCGGTGCCCATTCGATCAGGGCAAAGACCACGAGGCACAGTGGCCACAAAAAATATTGCAAAAACAGCACCGAGTTGAAGTAGAGAAAGATCATCATCACCATTGCCGAGGCCACAAACAGGCCGACGGTTTCCCTCAGGCAGCTCAGGTAAACCAGCCCCATCAACAACAGCATCAGCAGCTTGGCCCGCAGCCCCACCAGCCAGTCAAACTGCTGAGAGAATGTCACATCAATGGACGGCGCGGCATCGATGTGCGAACTCCCCAGGCGAGTCGCCGAAAAGAGAATCGACTTAAAGAATCCTTCGGCATCCCAAAGCAAAAACGGTAGCGATGTCAATAGGGGCACGCTCAGCATAATGAAAAACCCAATGCCGACATCGGCAATGCGCCGATCGCTAGCGCTATTTCGCCACAGATAGACGAGGTAGATCGGCAGCAAAAAAATCGCAATTTGCTTGATGCCCAGCGAGAGGCTAAAGGCCAGCAAGGCCACCCTGGGCTGCTTTTTTAAGAGCACCAAAGAAAGCAGCAAAAAGAAGATGGCCGCAAATTCGAGATGGTGTACTCGAGTGACGTAGATGCTCCAGCGACCGAGCAAAAGCAGGGCGGCAGCGGCAAATCCTAGCAGCCATAGCCCCCGACGGTAAAACTGCCTCAGGGCCAGGGCGACAATGCCCAGGTGACATAAAAATGAGACGGGCCGCCACAGGTAGAGCCAGTCTGAAAACTCTGGGAAGCCAGCTTTTTGAACCAGCGCCGAGCACAGATAGGCCAGCGGAAAGTAGGTTGCGTATTTGTCGTTGGCTCTCATATCGCCGTCTAAGACTCGGGCATAGGGGTTTTCGCCCACAATAATGCGCTTGCCTTCTAGCCAAATGTAGTAAATATCGTGCCCCATCAGGGCCTCTGCCGGGGTAGACCAGAAGCTAATGTGCATGAGCAGCCCCGCTACCCCCAACAGCAGCAGCGCCAGCCAATATTGTTTAGTCCAGCTGTGTACGATGGCCATGGCAAATTGTCTACTCCTAAACTGGCGTGCAATTGACCTGACTGCCCCATTATTAAATATTTGGGCCGAGGGCCGAGGCCTGAATCGGGGCTACCAGGGGGTGGCGGCGGCCTAGAGCCTGACCCCACATGTGGCGGTATCGATTTCTATCTTTCTCAAAAATCACTAGATGTAGACCGGCAGATCGCCTCAAGATCCGCTACTCTAGGGGGCAGCTTGAGCGTCCCAAAATTAGATTTACCTGGGTTTAGGGTCGCTCAAGGCAGTAAAATTGTACTAACTGAGCCGCGACGCCATGTCCTTTGTCGGTCTCCACATTCACAGCGCCTACAGCCTGCTCGACGGGGCCAGCCAGCTGCCCCAGCTAGTAGACCGGGCCAAGGAGCTGGGCATGCCGGCGATCGCCCTCACCGACCACGGCGTCATGTACGGCGCGATCGAGCTGATCAAGGTCTGTAAAGGGGCGGGCATCAAGCCGATCATCGGCAACGAGATGTACCTGATCAACGGCGACATTGACCAGCAGCAGCGCCGCCCCCGCTACCACCAGGTGGTGCTAGCCAAAAACACCCAGGGCTACAAAAACCTGGTCAAGCTCACCACCATCTCCCACCTGCAGGGGGTGCAGGGCAAGGGCATCTTCTCGCGCCCCTGCATTAACAAAGACCTGCTAGAGCAGTACCACGAGGGGCTGATCGTCACCAGCGCCTGCCTCGGCGGCGAGGTGCCCCAGGCGATTTTGCAGAAGCGGCCCGATGTCGCCCGTAAGGTGGCCCAGTGGTATAAAGACCTGTTCGGCGCAGACTACTACCTGGAGATTCAAGACCACGGCTCCCCCGAAGACCGGGTGGTGAACGTGGAGCTGCTGAAGATTGCGCGGGAGATGGATATAAAAGTCATCTGCACCAACGACTCCCACTACATCTCCTGCAACGACGTGGAGGCCCACGACGCCCTGCTCTGCATCCAGACCGGCAAGCTGCTGACCGAAGACAAGCGGCTGCGCTACAGCGGCACCGAGTATGTCAAATCCGCCGACGAAATGAGGCGGCTGTTTCGCGATCACCTGGAGCCAGAGGTGATTGAGGAATCGATCGTCAACACCCTGGAGGTGGCCGACAAAGTCGAAGACTACACCGGCATTCTCGGTCAGTCGCGCATTCCCGACTTCCCCATTCCCCCTGAGTTCAAGGGCGACGCCGGGGCCTATATGGCCTACGTGGCCAAGGAAGGGCTGGTGAAGCGGATGAAGGTGGCCAGCTATGGGGAAATTGAAAAGGAGTACCGCGATCGCCTCGAATACGAGATCGAGATGATGATCCAGATGGGTTTTCCCACCTACTTTCTTGTCGTGTGGGACTACATTCGCTTTGCCCGCGACAACAATATCCCGGTGGGGCCAGGGAGGGGTTCAGCGGCGGGTTCCCTGGTGGCCTACGCCATGGAAATCACCAACATCGACCCGATCCATCATGGGCTGCTGTTCGAGCGCTTTCTCAACCCCGAGCGCAAGTCGATGCCCGATATTGACACCGACTTCTGCATCGATCGCCGCGAAGAAGTGATCCAGTACGTCACCCGCCGCTACGGCGAAGAGCGGGTAGCGCAGATCATTACCTTCAACCGCATGACCTCTAAGGCGGTGCTGAAGGACGTGGCGCGGGTGCTCGATATCCCCTACGCCGAGTCCGATCGGATGGCGAAGCTGATCCCCGTGGCGCGGGGCAAGCCCACCAAGCTCAAGGTGATGATCTCCGACGACACCCCCGCGCCCGAGTTCAAAGAAAAGTACGACAACGACCCCCAGACCCACCGCTGGATCGACATGGCCCTGCGCATTGAGGGCACCAACAAAACCTTCGGCATGCACGCCGCCGGGGTGGTGATCTCTAAAGACCCCCTCGACGAAATCGTGCCCCTGCAGCGCAACAACGATGGCTCGGTGATCACCCAGTACTACATGGAAGATGTGGAAGCCCTGGGCCTGCTGAAGATGGACTTTTTGGGCCTGCGCAACCTCACCATGATCCAAAAAACCCTGGATCTAGTCGAGGCCACCCACGGCATCAAAATCGACCCCGACGACCTGCCCATGGATGACCCCGCCACCTACAAGCTGCTAGAGCGGGGCGACCTGGGCGGCATTTTCCAGCTAGAGTCGTCGGGCATGCGCCAGATCGTCAAAGACCTCAAGCCCTCCGGCCTAGAGGACATTTCCTCCGTGCTCGCCCTCTACCGACCGGGGCCACTGGATGCGGGGCTGATTCCCAAATTCATCAACCGCAAGCACGGGCGCGAAAAGATCGACTTTGCCCACGAAATTCTTGAACCCATCCTGAAAGAGACCTACGGCATCATGGTCTACCAGGAACAGATCATGAAAATCGCCCAGGATATGGCGGGCTACTCCTTGGGCCAGGCCGACCTGCTGCGGCGGGCCATGGGTAAAAAGAAAGTCTCAGAAATGCTCAAGCACCAGGGCAACTTCGTCAGCGGCGCAGTAGAGCGCGGCCTGGCCAAAAAACCCGCCGAAGAACTCTGGGACCAAATGGTGAAGTTTGCCGAATACTGCCTCAGCGCCGACACCGAACTGCTGACGCTGGAGTATGGCCCCCTCACCATTGGTGAAATTGTCGCCAAGCGCATTCCCTGCTCGGTGTTTAGCGTGGATGAGCGCGGCTATGTGTATACCCAGCCCGTGGCCCAGTGGCACCGTCGCGGCCAGCAAGAAGTGTTTGAATACTGCCTCGACGACGGCACCACGATTCGCGCCACCGCCGACCACCAGTTTATGACCGAGATGGGGGAGATGATGGCGATCGACGAAATCTTTCAGCGCGGGCTAGAGTTGAAGCAGGTGGAAGCACCCTGGCCCCAAGTCCTACGGTGCGCTTGATAGGGAGTTGACTAGCATGGCCGATCAATTTCTTAAGTCTTGAATGCGTAGAGTAGTCAATTTTTGAGAAGGTACTGTGGGGAAGAATAAGGATTATCGTAAGCAACTAGAAGGGCACAAGCGAGCGTTAGCTGAGCATCTTGACAAAATTGCCACAGAGCAAGAAAAACCCTCTACCCTACAAGATCAAGGACTGATCGGTCATTGGGAGAAAACCGTAGCTAACTGTAGACAACAAATTGCCAAGCTCGAAAGGAGACTTAAGCTATGACACAAGCTATCTCGCAGTCGTCGTTAACTCGACTCAAACGATATTTGGCTGAGTATCGGCCTCAACTTGAGAAGGCGATCGCAGCCATTCAAACCCTCGAAACCCCCTACGCTGACGAAGAATCCTTTAGTCAAGCCCTAGCAGATCTCCATGTGTGTGCCACTGTTCTAGAGTCTTATTCTGAAGGCATGGTAGATGCGATCGATCAATTTACCGAGGAGCAACCGGATTAGAATGAAACGAGATTTAGAGCCGGCGTAGGTTGGGTGAAACGAAGTGGAACCCAACACTCTCAAACCAAGCCTTCACCCCTTACTCTCGACCAATTTTCTCATTAAAATCAACTACTTCTGTCGCGCCCCAATCTATCGAATAGGTCTATCGAATAGGCCCCATCTGCAACATAGCGATGAAAGCTTGAATAGGGCCAATCTCTCGGCCTACTCACCAAATTATGCTTCACCGGGTTGTAGTGAATGTAATCTACATGCTGACTGAAGTCGGCCTCATTACGAATGTGATGTTCCCAAAAACGTCGCTGCCAGATGGCTTGCTCCCCTTTGCGTAGGCGGAAGGCAGATTGTTGTTGCTTGTAGCCGTCAGGGCACCACAGGCTGAACCGGGCTTTGATGCGCTTCCACCGAGATGAAAAGTCGGCATCACCTTCGGGCAATGTCCAAATGCTGTGGATGTGATCGGGCAGGATGACAATGGCATCAATGGTGAAGGGCGACTCTGCTTTGACGCTGTGAAAGGCTTTGCGAAGTAGGGCTATGGTTTCGCCATAAAATAGAGGTTGCCGATTGTAGGTGACAACGGTGAAGAAGTAGGTGGCCTCTGGGGTTTGGGCGCGGCGATATCGCATGGATAGGTAGAGGAATTCGTGCGCTTAGGGTAGGTTGTTGGGCGGGAAAACTATCAGGGGAGTTGGGTTCCGCTGGCGCTTCACCCAACCTACAGTAGCTATCGGCAATCGCTAAGGTGACGTATTT
>JBBSLR010000150.1:0-6993 GCA_038255045.1 Phormidesmidales cyanobacterium | reverse complement strand
ATTACCGTCATTGATCGCCATTGCGTTAACTCTGGCGGCCCAGAACTTGCTCTAGGGCAATGAGTTCATCGCGATGGGCCGTCACGGTAACCGTAGTTTTGGCCTCGGCCAATGGTTCAGCGGCCAACGGTTCAGCGGCCAACGGTTCAGAGGTAGGAGTAGAACGCACCTCTAGTTTGATTTCTTCGTCTCGATCAGAGCCGCGCCAGTAAAACCAGCCCGCCGCTGGCGCTAACCCCAACAGACCTAAGAACCCAGCCCCGTAGGCAGGCCAGAGATTGGTGAGCACCAGGGCAAAACAGAGGGTGCCAACCGCCGCCAGCACCGTCAGAAAGCCGGCCATAAATAGACTTGGGCGCACTCGCCCGCGCAGGGTGATGCGCTGGGGCTCGGCTTCAGCAGCGGTCACGCTGTAGGCGCGTTCTTCAAAGTAACCGGTTAGCTCTTGCAAGAGGGCCAGCGGCTCCACCGGGCGGACTATCGTCAGCGTTTCGATCCGGTCTTTGGTAGAGGCCCGAATAAAAAAGACTAACCCCACCATCATCAGTAAGGTTAGTAAGAGAGTGGAGTAGGTTACGGTTTGGGTCACGGCTGGGACAAGCGGAGGAACCCTTATAGGGTACGGAATGTTGGTGCATTCCGGTAGCTATAGATCACTCAGGTTATCGCCGGGGAGAGGAAAAGGCAGGGCTTTGGGTGGAGGCAGGCCGCACCGGATCACCCATGTAGGTTTTCCAGAATTCGGCCAGTTCTTCGGCCTGCAAGCGCCAGTCGGGGTTGAGACGATACATGCGTCGGGGACGTCCCCGGCCTTCTACCTTCTTCCAGTAGCCGTCAATGGCAATTTCGTCTTCTAAGAATTTAAGTGCTCCATAGAGCACCGTGTCCGACAGACGATAGTGGGGATACTGATGGGTTAACCGCTGGATCAGCTCGGTGCCGTAGGAATCTTGCTGGAGCAGTACCGATAGCACGTAGCAGACGGCAAGCTCTTTATTCAGGTAGGTGGGCGGTGGATCCTCGAAGAACTGATAGATATCCTCAAATTTCATGGGATCGCTCCAGATATTTTAAAGTTTGCCCACCCCAGGGCAGGCCAGAGTTAACGGCAACCTACTCAGCAGCCACCTACTTAGCAGCCATGGGCAGTTACTTGTGAGATAGGCTAATTCTAAGCACAGGTGATCCCAACGGTATCCAAGTCGGGGCAGATGGTAACTATCTGCAAATTTTTTTAGACATTATTAAATATTCGCCGCCAACGATAATTACCACTGGATCCTTTGGCGAGGTTAGCGCTGATCGAGATCGCGTATGCCGCTCCCATTTGGCAGCGGCACTAAGGGGTTATTGGTTTGAAATAGGACGCGGCCATCACGCACCGCCGCCAGGTTGACCTGCACTGGCCCGGCGGTGAAAATATCGGTGGCGGCAATGGCCTGAAGGTCTACGGCCTGCCCCGACTGCTGCACGGTTTCAAGAAATCTGAGGATAGTTTCGGGCCGGTTGTCAGCCACCTGGAGCGTATCGCTGACCACACCATCTTGGCGGGCGCGGAACTGGGTTGCCGCCAGCAGCAGGTTAAGTCGCTCCACCAGCTGGCGATCATCTAAGGGCAGTGATTCTAACGCCACGGTGGCTAAACGCTCACCTCGGGCATAGACTTGCTCGTTGGGAGTGGCGTCAATAAAGACCTGTACGCAGGGTTCGCCCCGCTGCACTACGCAGGGTTCGCCCGTAATGTAGTTGGCCGCAGACAGCAGGCGCACCACATAGTCTTCGCCGGTAGCCAACCGACTAATCAGTGATTCGACCTCTCGGTTGCCGATTAGCAAGACCTGCTGATCGACTAAGGCTCCGGGGGCGATCGCCCGATAGACCAAACGATTGGCCTCAACTAAAAAACCCGTCACAAACTCTTCGGCCTGTTCGCGGTTCTCGGCCCGCCCCTGCCCCACCAGAATTTCCTGGTTGCGGTTGAGGGCGATGTTGCCGCGAAAGAGCCCCTGGTACTGATTTTGGAGATCGGCTACCTGCTGTTCTAAAAATTCTTGCTCAGCCTCAAGACTGACTAGCAGCTGCTCCCGCTGGGTAATTTGTTCGTCGCGCTGGGCGATCTGCTGGTCAAGCTGGGCAATTTGCTGGTCGCGCTGGGCGATCTGAGCACCAATGGTCGCCTGCTGCTCAAGCAGGCGATCACGCTGCACCCTGAGGTCATCGGTCGACTGGCGCAGGGTGGCCGCCTGCTGCGACACCGCATCGAGCTGGTCGCGGGTTTGACGCAGCTGGCCCTCGGTAGCCTCCTGCTGGGCTACGGCCTGATTGAGCGATTGGTTAATGTCTTGCAGCCGAGATAGGGCACGCTGCCGCTCGTCGGTGGCCGACTCTAGATCGGCTTCTACCCCCGCCTGGGTGGCCTGAGCCTGGGCCAGGTCAGCTTCAGCATTGGCCAGGTCGGCCTGAATTCTACCCAACTCAAACACCCCCGTGCGCAGCTGGCTGCTCACCCCAAACAGCAGCGCCAGGGTAGAGGCCGAAATCACGCTGCCGGTGGCAATGCTGACTAGGGTGGCCGTTTGGCGCGGGCGCAGATTAAACAGGCTCAGGCGGGCCTTGCCCACTCTGGTGCCCACGCGATCGCCCAGAGTGGCAATCAGACCCCCTAGCATCAAAACCGCCACAATCAGTACGTAACCAGAAACCATGCACCTGCCACAGGGGAGTTTGCATTTACTCTACTGCATGGGTTACGGCCTTGAACGCCCCAATCTGGCCGATAATCGAGTTTGCTAAGCCGCTGCACCTGTTCACCCAGTGCAGACCAACCCCCAGGACATCTCTAGGTAAACTGCTGGCTCAGGTTGACCGGGTCGTGCACGGTAATTTTCTTTTTATAGATGGAGATCATGCCCTCCTGGCGCAGATCGCCCAGCAGACGGGTCACGGTGACGCGGGTCGAGCCGATGGCCTCGGCGATCGCCTGGTGAGATAGCTTGAGGTCAATGGTGATGCCATCTTGGCTAGGCACCCCAAAGTCGCGGCAGAGAATGAGCAAAAAGCTCACCAGTCGCGACCCCATGTCTCGGTGGGCCAGGGTCTCAATCATCATTTCAGTTTGCAAGATGCGCGATGACAGGCCGCGCAGCATCAGCAGGGCTAGCTCTGGATTTTCTTCTAAAGCCTGCTCCACCTGCTCGATCGGCACCGACAGCAGCTCTACGGGCGTAAAGGCAACGGAGTGATAAAAGCGATCAGAGCGATTGCCGGTAATCAGCGACAGCACCCCAAAGACGCTGTTTTCGCGCAGCAGAGCTACGGTAATTTCTTCTCCGGCCTCGTAGACCCGCGACAGCTTGACGGCCCCCTTGAGCAAAAAATAGACCCGTTCCGCCGGATCACCGGGGAAAAAAATTGTCTTACCCCGCTCGTAGGACTCAACCACTGGAGGAAAGGCTCCCCCAGACAGCTGACGAAAGACATTGGCGAGGGGCTTATCTTGGGTCACAACCATAACGTTCTGCTAAGAGCATCACAGAAACAACATGCACTGCACTGCCTGACTGCGAACCTACACCACTGGCTAGGCCGATGATGTAGGGCGCTATTGGGCACCAAGCATAGAGCAGTTTTAGCAGTCCGGCACATCGGATAATGCAAACGTTCCATGACTTTAGATCACTTAACCCCAACTGCTAGGGGAGCGTTTGTATAACACACTACTTTGTTCCCCTATGAGCTGAAATTATGGCCTTGACTTATACCCGACTATTTTAGTCGGGTATATTTGACCCGGTATTGTTACTAGTGCTACGTTCTTATTCACACAGATGGTTAATTTGCCAGCTAATTCATCAGCCGCCCAAAAACCGCCGAAAAAGAGAACCTAGAGAAAACGCCATGACGCAGTCCCTCGAACGCTCCATCGCCACCACGCCGACGTTCTCAGCGCTCAAGTGCCGAGAGTGCGGTGAAACCTATGACCTAGGCCCCAAGCACGTGTGCGAAGACGTGTGTTTTGGCCCCCTAGAAGTGGCCTACGACTACGACGTGATTCGCCAGCGGGTTAGCCGCGAGACGATTCAGGCGGGGCCGCTGTCGATCTGGCGCTATAAAGATTTTCTGCCCGTGGAAGGCAGCAACCCCATCGATGTGGGCACGGGGATGACGCCCTTGGTGCGGGCCAACCGCCTGGCGCGGCAGCTGGGCCTCAAAGAACTCTATATAAAGAACGATGCCGTCAACATGCCCACCCTGAGCTTTAAAGATCGGGTGGTGTCGGTGGCCCTGACCCGGGCGCGCGAGCTGGGCTTTACGACGGTTTCCTGCGCGAGTACGGGCAATTTGGCCAACTCTACGGCGGCGATCGCCGCCCACGCTGGCCTCGACTGCTGCGTCTTCATCCCCGCTGATTTGGAAGCCGGCAAAGTGCTGGGCACCTTGATCTACAACCCCACGGTAATGGCGGTGCAGGGCAACTACGACCAGGTCAACCGCCTGTGCTCTGAGGTGGCTAACACCCAGGGCTGGGGCTTTGTGAATATCAACCTGCGCCCCTACTATTCTGAGGGGTCTAAGACTCTGGGCTATGAAGTGGCCGAGCAGCTAGGCTGGCGCTTGCCCGACCACATCGTCGCTCCCCTGGCCTCGGGTTCGCTATTTACCAAGATCTACAAGGGCTTCCAAGAATTTGTGAAGGTGGGCCTAGTCGACGACAAGCCGGTGCGCTTTAGCGGTGCCCAGGCCGAGGGCTGCTCTCCCATTTCTCAAGCTTTTAAAGCAGGCCGCGACTTTGTCACCCCGGTGAAGCCCAACACCATCGCCAAATCGATTGCCATCGGCAACCCCGCCGACGGCATCTACGCCCTCGATATTGCCCGCAAGACCAACGGCAATATTGAAGACGTCACCGATGCCGAGATCATTGCGGGCATGAAGCTGCTGGCCGAAACCGAAGGCATCTTTACCGAAACCGCTGGCGGTACCACCATCGCGGTGCTCAAAAAGCTGGTAGAAGCCGGTAAAATCAACCCCGATGAGTCGACGGTGGTCTACATCACCGGCAACGGACTTAAGACCCAAGAAGCGATCCAGGGCTACATTGGCGAGCCATTCACCATTGAGCCTAAGCTGGACAGCTTTGAGCGCGCCCTAGAGCGCTCCCGCACGCTGGGTCGCCTAGAGTGGCAGCCGGTATCGGTTTAGAGGTTCAAGGTTTACGGTGTAAGGCTCACGGTGTCAGGCTCAAGGCGGGTTCTTATCCTTAAACCCTTTACCTACTCCTGTTAAGGTGGCCCAGACCGCAGGTCGGAATCGCCAGATTGGCCGCTGAGCCTAGGACTGAAAATCCCAGGCTCCAAGCAGAAATCCTCTGAAGCGGATTGTGGCCCGACTCCCCCAGTCTGCTTTAGCAGACTGAGCCATCAGCCAGGGAGTTCACTCCCTGGTGGTCGTAGCCGAAGACCGGCAAATCATCACCGTTCTGGAGATTTTGCTGTATTCGACAGCCACTTTAACAGGGGTAACCCTGTACCGTAAACCACAAACCCTGTACCCTCCAATCCCTAGTTTTTTTAATTCACGTTACTTACTCCTATGGCTGTAAAAGTACTCATTCCCACCCCGCTGCAAAAGTTCACCAAAGACCAGGCCACCATTGAGTGCGATGGCGGCAACATTATCGAACTGCTAGATGCTCTAGAAACTAGCTACCCCGGCATCAAAGCGCGGCTCTGCGATGACACTGGCGAACTGCGTCGCTTTATCAATTTCTACGTCAACAGCGAAGATATTCGCTTCCTTGACGGCAAAGATACCGCCCTCGGCGATGGGGACGAGGTTAGCATTGTGCCTGCCGTGGCTGGGGGCTGAGGCATTTTGCCGCAGGCGTGCTTGGCTACAGGCGCGAATTAACTGGGCCAAATCACATCTAGAAACCGCGAGGGCTTGAGCCTTTGCGGTTTTTAAGTTTGGGCCGCGTAAAAGCGGTGGATGAAGTCTCGCTGGGCGGCGACGCTCAGAGCACCCGATCGCACCTGTTGAACAGCGGCGATCGCATCTTCAGCGCTGTAGCCTAGCTTCGGCAGGCCGCCACCACTGTGCCCGTGCGCCCGGTACCGCCCCGGCAGTGCACCGCCACGGTTTCTCCCGCCGCTGTGGCCACCAAAATGCGATCGACCAGGGCCGTAAAGCCCTCTAGCGACGTGGGCAGTTCGTCATCTACGATGGGCAGATTTTCTGTCGTTAGGCCCAGGGCATTAGCCTCTGCCAGTAGGGTCGAAATGCCCAATTGCTCAAGCTCTTCAGCCTCTAGCAGACAGACTAGCTGGTCAACGCCATAGTGAGTTTTGAGCCGGGCCAGGTCGGCCTGCAAGTCTCGATGCCAGATGATCTGGCTGTCTTCATCTTGCCGACCAGGGGCAATGGTGAAGATGCGGCCCCGGCGGCGCTGATTGGGGCGAGTAACCCGTTCGAGGTGGCGATCGCCACCGCCGTCACCCTGTTTGGCCTCAACTCTGGGGCAGCCCTGGCCACCGTCGTGGGCGTGCTAATCGAGGTGCCCGTCATGCTGATGCTGGTGGAGCTTTGCAAACGCACCGCCTTTTGGTTCCCCCGCGAGCCTGAAAAAGCTACCCTCCTCGACCCCCGCTGCCTCAGATCCTGAAGGTGAGGCCAATTTGCAGAGTCTCTAGCGTCTCTAACGCCAGTAGCACCAAAGAGTGGCCAGCAGCACCAAAGAGTGGCCAGCAGCACCAAAGAGTACTCTCAGGCGCTGACGGTATAGCTCACCCATCGACCAACCTGCTGCTGCTGCTTACCTAGCGACGACGACCTCGGGCACCTCGGCGACTTCCTCTACGCATTGTGTCAACGATAGCAACCATAGACCCCAAAATCACCAAAACCGGATGAGGCGGTGACGTTGGCTCTTGCGCCTCTCTCAAAGATGAATGGCGATGGGGCTGAGGGAGAGCAGAGGTCGGGTCTTCGATGGCT
>JBBSLR010000149.1:0-7032 GCA_038255045.1 Phormidesmidales cyanobacterium | reverse complement strand
AGGCTAGCCATATCCAATTACACCCAGGCTACATAGTGACTGATTCAAAGGAAAACTGTATATTTTCAGGGTTAGGGATACTATAGTTTAGCTTCTCAAAACCGATGACTTTCCCCGCCCGGTTTTTTATCAAAACTACCTCATCTGCCGTTTCCTCACAAACGTATTCATCGCTAGGACTGCCAAACCACACAGTCAAGGTATTGCCTATCTTGTCGTGGTAAACCCTCACTGCTGCCATACCGATTCCCCCACCTTAATTGCGTCTGTTGGATAAGCTGTAATCAGAAAACCGTCACCGTTTAGCCTACGCGCTACAGCGCAAAGCCATCTTTGAGCGAATTGCTCTCTGTAAAATAAATAAACATCGGCATCACTCCGACTTCGACGAATCTGCTGGGGATTTCGCAAAGTACTTTGCACCTCAGCTTCCATATCAACCATTGTGGGGTGCTTAACTGTGACAATGAATTGCCAATATGATTTACTTACTCTAACCAAGAAATCAAGGGGCGTATCGACCTCAAACAGTATTTCGCTCGTCAAGGCCAAACCTCCTTTACTCGAAGAAAGCCAGCCAACTCTTCGGCGCACCTACCAAGCTGGCTAGCCTATTTTGTTTTCGGATGCCGCAAGCAGCATCGCCGGAACAGGTCTGGACTCTCCCCTGCGCTCCTAGCCGATTTCCACCGGCTAGCTCTGACCTAGAAGAGTACTCGGGGCAGAACAAACAACTCGAAAACCAATATTGTTGTTGGCTTCGCGCGGGTTGTTGTTGTTGCGATAGGCGGAGCGGCAATTCCTCGGATTGTTGATCCAAGAACCGCCGCGTTCGCTGGCCTGTCCCACTCTGTAGGGTAGCGTTAAAACTCCATATCGGGCTCAACAGGTAAATGCGGATTGAGCGCGCGCGGTTCTGCTGGCGGCTTAAACACCACCTGGTCAAACATATGCCGCCGCAGTCCCTGGGTATCGCCGTGGAGCAGGTGGGCCTCCCACGATCGCAGCCGCTGTACCACTTCCGCCAACGACAGCTCACCCCTGTTGTAGTTTTGCTGCAACTGACGACAGCGGTGGCGGGCGCGGCGCAGGTTGTCGTTGCGTATCCGAATGCGGTCTGGCAACACCCGAAACCCAACAAAATTGGCCCCAAAGCGGGTCTCAAATAGCTGACTTTTCACCGGGTGTAGCCGTAGGCGCAGGGTGGCCAAGTAAGCGTTTATGGCGGTCCACGACTCGACTAAAAAGCTCCGGTCATCGCTGAACAGGGCAAAGTCATCCACGTAGCGCAGATAGCATCGAACCTGGAGCCGTTCTTTGACAAAGTGGTCAAACCCGCTGAGGTACAGGTTGGCAAAAAACTGGCTGGTCAGGTTGCCAATAGGTAACCCCCGTCGTCGCTGCACCGGGGTGAACAGGTCATCGCCAGGGAAATACTCCACCTCCTGTCCCTGGGGGTTGCTGCCGTCGATGATGGAGTCGATCAGCCAGAGGGTGTCTGGACATTTGAGCTTGCGGCGCAGGATGGTCTTGAGAATCTCGTGGTCAATACTGGGAAAGTATTTACGCACATCGCATTGCAGCACGTAGCCATGGGCACGGGCAAAGTGCACAAAGCGCCCCAGGGCGCGATGAGTGCCGTAGCCAAGGCGGTTGGCGTAGGTGTCGGCAATTAGAGTGCGCTCTAGGGGCGGCACAATGACGTTGCATAGAGCGTGGTGCACGACGCGATCACGGTAGGGCGCAGCAGAGATCAACCGGGGCTTGGGGTCTTCGATGTTGAAGGTGCGGTAGCCGCCGGGGCGATAGGTCTGCTGGGTTAGCTCGGTTTGCAGCCGCAGCAGCTCTTGGCCCAGGTTGTGGTTAAACGCCAGCACGTTGGGTCGATACCGTTTGCCCCGCTGGGCCTGCCGGGCCGCTTGCAGCAGGTTTTCAAAATCGATGATCTGGGGCCAGAGGTTGCCGTGCCGCTTCATAGCGCTTTTTGCTGCTTGATCCAGCCGCCGAGGTCGGTGCCAATGCCGTTGATCTGCTGGCTGACGTAGGCATAGCGCTGGGCCGATAGCAGCTCAAAATTCAGCAGTAGCAGCGTCTGGTGGCGCAAAATTTCTAGCTCCAGGTTGAGATGGTAGAGCAGCGGCAGCTTATCGCGGCTGTAGCGGGCTTTGATCAAGCCTTCGAGCAGGTCGTAAAGGCGGGTGACGATGCGATCGCCCAGGTTGAACTTATGCGCCCTAGGCAGTTGGTTCAAGATTGGCACGTACCACTGAATCAGATCGTGAGTCTTTTGAATGATCGGGAGATCGTTCATGGATGCCCAATGATATCGAGGCGGAGCCTAGGGCGAGGCGGAGAACTCTTGCCCCCTGCCACTGAAAATTAGCTGGGTGGGTCGCCTGATTCAAGCCGCCTAATGCGCTCTCCTAGGGCGTTGAGTCGCTCCTCTAGGGTTAGGTGATCACTTTCATTGGTGATACTGTAGCCAATCAGGCGATCAACCAGACGCTGTTGACGATCCTGGTATGACAGCATATCTTGAATCTCTTGCCGCTGGGTTAGTTGGCTCTCTTGCAGGTCTCGCTGCACCGCTAGCATTTGCTCAAGGATTGACTGAATTTCCTCAAACGTCATGGCTGTAGACCGTCCTTGCTATGAGGAGTATTTTAGCCTTGAGGCGGGGCCGGGGAGGCTGTCAGGCAGAGCCGGGGGGTATTGCCTACGGCGGCTAGGACGGCAATAGTAACTTAACCAAAAAGGCGGCAGCATTGATAATCAATGCCACTGTGGCCGAAATCAACAGGGCAAAAGCCAGTTGCATAACCCAGCGCATGCCCCGATGCGGTCTAGGCGGTCATTGCTGGTGGTCATGGGCAGCAATTATCGTTAAGGCCATTATAAGGTCTGCGGCCCCTGGAAACGAGGCGGAGGGTGGCGCGGGGGAAACGAGGCGGAGCCTGGGGCGAGGGGATGGCGGAGCCTGGGGCGAGAAAAAATTTTGAGGCGCTGCGCGCCAAAAGAGGGTAAGAGAGTAAAAGAGCGAGAGGGCTACGGCAGAGCCCTCGGGGCAGAACAAACAACTCGAAAACCAATAAAGTCGTAGGCTTCGCGCGGGTCGTCGATGAAGCGATAGGCGGAGCGGCAAGCCCTCGGAATGCCGATCCAAGAACCGCCGCGTACCGTCCGGCTAGCGTTCTCTTCTGCCCTGTCGTCCAACCAGGCGCTACCGTCCGTTGGCGCACCCGCGTAGTTGCCGTGCCAGTGGTCTTCACACCATTCCCACACGTTGCCGTGCATGTCGCCCAGCCCCCAGGGGTTGCCGTGGTCAAAGTGGTCTACGGGGGTAGTTTCGCCTCGGTTTTCTCCGGTGGGGCCGTTGTTGTAGGCGCTGCCGTCGTAGTTGGCCACCTGGGTGGTGATCATCTCGCCAAAGCTAAAGGGCGTGGTGGTGCCCGCGCGGCAGGCATATTCCCACTCGACCTCGGTGGGCAGGCGATAGGGGTGGCCCGTGTGGGCCGACAGGCGGGCACAAAATTCCATCGCGTCGTACCAGCTCACCCGCTCCACCGGGCGATTGTCGCCCTTGAAGCGGGAGGGGTCTGGCTCTAACACCCGCTCTACCTGGGACAAGCCCACCACCGCCTGCCACTGGGCCTGGGTAATGGGGTAGCGGCCCAGGAAAAATTCGGGCACCGTCACGTCGTGCTGGGGGGCTTCGTCGTCGTAGCGCTCGGGTTCGTCGTCTGGCGACCCCATCAAAAAGCTGCCAGCAGAAATAGCGACCATTTCCAGGGGGAGATCCTGAGGTAGCAGCTCCACGTAACGGTAGGCCTGCCCCGGCTGGCGGAGAATTTCCCATTCAGAGGCATTCTGCTGGATCGATTCACGGAGCGATCCGTCCCGGAATCGCCGCAGGCTCACCACCGTAAACTCAAATGGTTCTAGCTCGGGTTCTGCGCTTTCTTCCTCCTCCTCCTCAAAGGTGACGATGGTAAAGGTCTCGGTCTCTAGGGGCGGTGGAAAGGGCAGTTCATCGTCTGATTTTGAATCTTCTTCATCGCCGGGGCGCTGCCCGCCCCCGCCGCCCTCCTGCTCTACCAGACGGGCCAGCTCGGCATACTGGCCACCTAGGCGGTGCAGCACCTCAGTGGCAATGCGGGCAAAGGGCAAGATTGCCGCCTGCGCTTCGACGCTCCAGGCGGCGCTGGGGTTGAGCAGGGCGGTAAAACTGGTGATCTCAAACCCCAGGGTGCGGGCGATCTCCTGCGACAGGGCGTCGAGCACATCCAGGGTTTCGTCGATGGGGTTTTGCTTTTGCAGCAGGTCGCGCAGGCCGGGGGCAAAGTCGTAGCGATCGCCCTGGCGCTCCATCAGGGCACTGCTATAGACCTCGGCAATGGGCAAGGGGTCTGCTGCAGCGCGAAAAAACACCCGCTGCAGCAGGTGCACCACCGGTATCGCTACAGGCACCACGGCCATCAGCCGGGCCAAGCGCTGGGCCTCGGGGCTAGTGGTAGCGGCAAACAACTCCAGCCGTGCTGCGGGCGTTTCGGGAGGGTTGGTGGCTTGCTGGGCCTCGACCTGGCGTTCTCGATTGTGTACCCAGTCGAGGTCAAACAGGCGGGCGGGCAGACGCTGCTGGCCCACGGCGGCCACCACCCGCGCCCACTGGCCCAGGGCACTGGCGGTGAGAGTGACCACGGGCAACGTCAGGGTAGTCGCGGGGGCTTGGCGATCAGGGGCCAGGCGGGCGGGGGCCTGGTGCAGACGCAGCTCGGGGTTGGCCACACCGGGGACAAAGGCGCTGACCTGTACGGGGTAGCCTACCTTGAGGGCGGTGTCGGGCCAGAGGCGCTGGGGCAAGAGCTGCACCAGGGCGGTGGGCTGGTGCTGCCCCCAGCAGGCCAGCCAGTCGTGAATTTTGCCCTGGTGCCACAGGGGTGATCGCCCGTCGCTGAGGTAGAGCACCAGGGTGCGCCCGGCGGGGTCGATCAGGGCGTGGGGGCGGCGGGCGGGGGCGGCGGGGGCGGCGCCCTGGCGAAAGGAGTGGCCCTGGTGAAGGGTAGGCGTTGGGGTGGTGCTGTCGACGTGCCAGGGGCGTACGGTGCGAAAGGCTCCCTGCTGCTCTAGCAGGCGCTGAAATTCGGTCAGGGTGGGTGCCCACACGGAGCTGAGGGGCGATCGCTCGATCACCAGATGCAGGTCAAACCAGCGCTCAGGTTCCGGTCGCAGCACCGGCAGCCAGAGATCTTCTTGGGCGATGCGATCGACGGTGGCCAGCTCGTCGAGCACCTGGCAGGTGCGGGAGGGCGCCGGGCGCATGAGGGGGCGCAGGGCGCGGCCCAGAGTCAGGGCGTTGGGCAGGGCGGGGGCGGCCTGCACTTGCAGGGGCAGGCCCGTTTCTGGGCGGTCTGAGTCGTTGTCGCCAGCGGCGGCGGGAGACATAAAGGCAGACACCGTCGGGGACGAGAGCAGCTCGGCGGGAGCAGTGCTATCGATGACGGTGAGGGGTTGCTGCTGCTGGTCGGCGGTCTCGGGCGCTGGGGATCTGACGGGTTCAGCGCTGCCGATGAAAGATGCCAGCCACAGAGCATCGGCAATGTCTTCGTCGCCCAGCAGCGAGGAGTGACCAACCGCCGCCCGGTCGGCATCGCTGAGCAGCAGACCAGCCTCTTCGAGGGCATCCAGCAGGCGATCGAGCATGGGGGCTACCCGGCCTCTGGGGATGTTTTGGGCGGGGGCGGGTTGGGTGGAGACGCTTTGGGTGGAGACGCTTTGGGTTGAGACACTTTGGGCTGGGTGGCCAGGGGGCGATCAAGGGGGGCCAGCAAAAAATGTTCGACAAAGTCGTCAATGTCTTCGCCCAGGGCGGTGCGATCGCGGGCCACCAGATACAGGGCGTTGAGCAGTTGGTCGGTGGCAAGCTGCTCTCGGTTGTCGCGCTTGGTCAGAAAGGTGGTGATCCACCGATCAATCTGCTCATCGGGCAGGGTGCAGCCGCCGTCGTCGGTTTCAAAGTGCTTTTTGACAATGGCAGTCAGCTGGGCGCGATCGGGTTCGGCCATATTCAGCCGCAGGCAGCGCCGCAAAAACGGGGCCGGAAAGTCGCGCTCGCCATTGCTGGTGAGAATCACCAATGGGAACTCGTCGCAGGTGATGCGCCCGCCGGTGACGGGGGCTTTGCGATCGCCGCCGGTCACCCCCTCGGCATCGGTATAAGCAGTGCGAACTGGCACAGTCAGCGGCGCTGGGGCAGTGCCGTCGTCGGGGGCGTCTTGTTCCAGGCGCAGCAGCTCGGGAATGTCAAAGCGGCCTTCTTCAAAAATGGTCAGCAGGTCGTTGGGCAGGTCGATATCGCTCTTGTCGATTTCGTCGATCAGCAGCACTCGGGGCCGCCGGGAGGGCAGCAGCGCCGTGCCCAGAGGCCCCAGGGTGATAAAGTTGGCCACTTTCTCGGCCTGGGCCTGGCGGTTGCCAGCGTCGGGGGCCACCCCCAAAGCCTCCATATCTTTGACCTCTTGCAAGCGCCCGATCGCGTCGTAGGTGTACAGGCCCGCCTTGAGGGTGGTGCGGGTGGTGATCGGCCAGTACAGCACCTCTCCCAGCTCTAGCTCTTTGGCCACGGCGTAGGCCAGCGACGACTTGCCGGTGCCTGGCTTGCCGGTGATCAGCAACGGTCGCCGCAGGTAGAGGGCGGCATTGACCATTTTCACCTCTTCGGGCCGGGTCTGAAAGGTCTTGCCCCGCAGCTCGCGGCGGCTCACCCCTGGGCTGACCTCCTGGCCAAAGGGCCGCCAGCTGGGGGCCGGGGGCAGGCGATCTTGCAGGTCGCCGTGGGGTGGGGTGTTGTTGCCCCTAAAGATTTGCCAGTCGGGTTGCATGGTGAGGGTGGGGATGGGGGGATGGGGGGATGGGGGATGGGGGGATTTCAGGTGGTTTAGGGTGGAATTAGCTTGGGGTTGTCTTGCAGTAGCACCAGGTGGTGGCCGATGTGGCTATCGGGGCTGGCCCGCCGGTCACTGTAGCGCTGGCGCT
>JBBSLR010000148.1:0-7060 GCA_038255045.1 Phormidesmidales cyanobacterium | reverse complement strand
CGCCAGCTCCAGGCGTCGGGCTACAGCGTCGATGAGTACCACGGCGACCTCAGCCAGTCCCAGCGCGAGCGGCTGATGCTGCGCTTTCGTCAGCAGCAGGTGAAGTTGGTGGTGGCCACCGACATCGCCGCTCGCGGTCTGCACGTCGATGACCTCACCCACGTGATCAACTTCGACATGCCCGACGCCATGGAGAGCTACGTGCACCGCATTGGCCGCACTGGGCGGGCGGGTAAAAAAGGGGTCGCTATTTCCCTGGTTACGCCCCTAGAAAAGTACAAGCTGCGGCAAATTGAGCGCCATACCAAGCAGCCCATGACCCTAGTCAAAATTCCTACCCGGGCTGAGATCGCGGCCCGCAACCTAGAGCGTCTGCGCAGCCAGGTGCGCGAAGCCATCACCAGCGAGCGGCTGGCCTCGTTTTTGCCGATTGTGTCTCAGCTCAGCGAAGAGTATGACCTGCGCACCGTAGCCGCTGCCGCCCTGCAAATGGCCTACGACAAGACCGTGCCCGCCTGGCAGCGGGAGCACCACAGCAGCGAGCCTGAGGAGAGCAGTAGCCCCATGCCCAAGAAGCGCAAAGGCTCGGCTGAACCGCGCCAGGTGAGTAAAGCCAAAGAGTAAAGGCTCGGCAGGACAGGCTGGGCTACGGTGGACGTTAGCTAACGTTTTATACCCCCAGTTGCGTTTGATTGCGTATGCCAGCACACAGCAGCTCTGCTAGGGCATCCTAAGATTAGGAGAAGATCAGGTTAACCCTGGCCCACGGGAGGTAACCGCTATGTTGGTAATAATGACCGACAACCAACTCATCTCACCCCAGGCGGTGTGCAGCAGCTGCCTGATGGCTGACCGCCACGGTCAGCCCCGCTGGCATCAGGGAGTGCTGCGCTGTGGCCGCCAAGTAGCTAGCCTAGACCAGGTTAAGTCGACCCAGTTTGAGTGCCAAATGGGCTTTCGGGTTGCCGATATCGAATAGCGATTTGAGCAGGCCCCAGGCCTGTACCAAGTCCAGATCGGAATCTGTAGTTTTTCCCAGGCATCACTCCAATTCTGGACTTAGATTTTGCCTGGGCTATTTTTGTAGACTATCTGGGGCGATCTCGGCAACCTGAGATTTACGATATGGTAGGGCTATAGTCCGGTACCCCTTAGCCTATCGTCTGGAGAGACCCCATGACCTGGAGCAGTTCCCCTAACCCCACCATTCTGGATCGTATTTTTGCCGCCCTACCCTACATTTTGCCGGTTATGGCTGGCCTTCGCTATGGTTCTCAGTTGGTGGCTCAGTTTCCAGTGATTGAGTTTTTACTGCTGCCCCTATCGCCGCTGATTAGGCTTTACGGCACCCTAGAGGGCACGATTCCTTTCTTTGGGCTAATCGTGTTTTTTGCCTTGATTTTGCTGGTAGTGCGCAACGAAAACATCAGCCGCTTTATTCGTTTCAACACCATGCAGGCGATTCTGCTCAGCATTATTCTGGCGGTTTTTGGCCTCATTCTTAGCCTGCTTGACCCCAGCGTGTTTGGGGCGTTGCTGTTTAGCACCCTCTCTAACGTGCTGTTTTTAGGCATGCTGATTGCGGTGGGCTTTTCTCTGGTGCAGACCTTTCGGGGTCTCTATGCCGAAATTCCTACCATTTCTGAAGCGGTACACATGCAGGTGCGCTAGTTCTGGCAGGATAAATTTTGGCTCCGGTCTTAGCCCGATAGGGTTTAGTCCTAGCTTTCACTCTGGGGCCGCAGGGCTACCGAATTGGTGAGGCCGCCAATGCCCTCAATTTCGACTCTGACCTGGTCGCCTACGCTCAGCGGGCCAACTCCGGCTGGGGTGCCGGTTAAGATGACGTCGCCGGGCAGCAGGGTCATGATGGCGCTAATGTAGGCCACCAGGTAGTCGGGGCCGTAGGTCATGGTTTCGATGGAGGCCGACTGCACGGGGATGGTCTGGTTGTTGATAAAGGTCTGAAGCCGCGCGTCGGGGCTAATTTCTCGCACGATCCACGGGCCGAGGGGGCAAAAGGTGTCAAACCCTTTGGCGCGGGTCCACTGGCTGTCATGTTTTTGCAGATCGCGGGCGGTAACGTCGTTGGCGATGGTGTAGCCCCAGATTTTGGCTCGAGCGGCTTCTTTGGCTACATGGGTGCAGCGATCGCCAATCACCACCGCCAGCTCGCCTTCGTAGTCGACCTGGGTGGCCTGGTCTGGGTAGTAGATCGCTGCCCCAGAGGCTATGACCGTCGTGGAGGGTTTGATGAACAGCAGCGGCTCGGGGGGCGTGGTGGTGCCCATTTCGGCGGCGTGGTCAGGGTAGTTTTTGCCCACGGCTACTACCTTAGAGGGGGCGCAGGGGGCCAACAGCCCATAGCTCTCTGGGGACAGCTCCATAGCGGTGGGCTGCCCCTGAAGCCACGGCGGCGCGTCTAGCACCTGCACGCTGCGATCGGCGCGCAGCAGCCCGTAGTGCAGCTGTCCGGTTTGAGATTGAACCCTAACGTAGCGTTGCGCCATAATTTTCTAACTCTTGGCCTACCAATTCTTGGTATGATTATAGATCCTTGTCTTTACACCAATACCTGAGGCATGGATAAGCGGGCGGTGATGATCGCCAACAGCGTTTATTTATGCTCATTTTTGGCTGCTAAAGGCCATTCTGTCCACAAGGAGTTTTCATGACAGCTTACATGTACGAAACCATGTACATCCTGCGGCCCGATCTCAATGACGAGGCGATTGATGCCACCATTGGCAAATATCAGACCATGCTAAAAGACCAGGGTGCCTCTATTTTGGAGACCCAGCACCGGGGTAAGCGCCGCCTGGCCTACGAAATTGACCGCCACCGGGAGGGCATCTATATCCAGATGAACTACACCGGGCCTGGGGGAGCGATCGCTCCCCTAGAGCGCGCCATGCGCCTCAGCGAAGAGGTAATTCGTTTCTTGACCGTCAAGCAAGAGTCTGACGAACCTCTGCCCGAGGAGGTTGAAGAACCCGCTGAAGCGGTTGCCGCCACCGCCGCTGCCACTGCCACCGATACCGATACCGATACCGATACCGATACCGAGGAAGGCTAAACGCCCCTTGTAGAGATCTTCACTATAGAGATCTTTGCTTGCCGCTGCTCAATCTGCCCTAGGGCAAGACTGAGCAGCGGCATTTTACGTTGGGGCACCTGCCTAAATTGGGTGTGCCAACTTTTCTCACAGGTGCTATAAATTAGCGGCAGCTCATCCTGATGGGTCTGGACTTTGTGAGGTCGGCCCTGGCGGCTAGCTCAGACCATTTCTGGTTGGATGTGTGATGTAGGTCATTGCTGAAATAGGATGGTTTAGGCTTTGGGGCATCGAGGTAATCGATTAATTGTTGGTGTGGGAGTAGTCTTGTGACGCAGTCTTTATATCCAGACGTGAACGAGCAGCAGGCGGAAATTGCCCGGCTTGAGTCTGAGCTAGCTATTCGTGACCAGCTCGTGCAGCAGCTGTCTCAAGAGCTGTTTCGCCTAGTCAAGGGCAACGCCGGCTTTGTGCCCAGCCCAGAGGTGTCTGAGCAGCACCAGGCCGAAATGACCGCCCTGCGCGACCAGCTGCGAGGGGTTGAGAAGCAAATTGATTTTTACCAGGGCCAGCTCGAAGAGCGCGATGGCGAGGTGCTACAGCTGCGGCAAACGGTGCAGGAACTGACCGATCGCACCCGCATGCTCGAACAGGTGGTGCAGGAGCTGCCTACGGTCTACCGCCAGAAGTTTGCCGATCGCATGGCCGCTGTCAAGCAGCGGGTGGCCGAAATTCAGCGCGAAAACCGTCAGCTCCAGGCCGAGCTGCAGAGCGTCAGCTATCGGTTGGCGATGCGCACCCGCCGCAGCCACCGCCTCGAGCTGCCAGCCCTAGAGCAGGATGGCCTAGACGGTATTTCTTTGCCCTCGTTCTAGTTAAGCCGCTCACTCCCTCGTCTGCCCCACCACGTAGGCAAACGGCACATCTTGCAGACTGCCGGTATACACTAGCGCCCGATGCAGCATGGCGGCTACCTCGGCTCGGCTGGCGGGCTGGTTGGGGGCCAGGGTTTCTAGGTCGGGGTAGTTAACCACTAAGCCCGCCTCCGTGGCGGCCACCAGCTGGCGGGTGGCCCAGGGCGGTACCTGGGCGCGATCGCGGTAGGGGGCCAGTACGGTAGCAGCGCCACTGCTCGATTTCAGCATTAGCCCGTTGGCCAGGGCCGCAATCACTTGAATGCGGCTAACGTTCTGGTCGGGCAAAAATGCGCCGTCGGCGTAGCCGCTAAGAAAACCCATCTGCACTGATTTTTGCACGCTGCCGTAGGCCCAGTGGGTTGAGGTTAGATCGCCATAGAGATTTTTTTTCGGCGCTGGGGAGCGATCTTGGGGAAAGTCAAACAACCGCGCCACCTGGGCGGCAAACTCTGCCCGGGTCATCGGATCGGCGGGGCGAAAGCTGCTGTCGGGGAAGCCCGCCACTAGATCTCGCTGGGCCAGATCGGCCAGCAGGGGCCAGGCCCAGTAGCCGCTGTCTAAATCGGTGAAGTTTGGCTGAGCCTGCACCACCGGGAGGTCGGGCCAAGCCTGCTGAGGTGGTAGGGGCTGGGGCAGTACCAGGGGCGGCACCGTCAGGGGCTGGCGATCGCGACGGCTGAGCCGAGCCTGTAGGCTTCTGCCCTGGGGCTGAGACAGCACTGGGCTGAGAAAGACTCCGCCCCCGGCAGGGCGTTTGCCCGTCCAGGCGGCCAGGGCAATGCCGGTTGCCATCGCCAGCAGGCCGGTGAGCATCAGCTGGGGCCATCGGCGGCTAAGCAATGCCTTGATCTGAAATACACGACGGGGGCGAAACAACGGGGGCATTGGGGCAGAATAGGCTGCTGCTACACTAGGACAGGAACTCAGCCAAAATATTGACTGAGCTTGCCCACTATGATAATTCTTGCTTGGGGTTTGAGCCGGAGCAAGTCGAGCACCGCCCACAGAAAGCACCGCAGCTGCGGGTTTAGATTAGCCTCGGTTACGTCAGCATTCATTTGTCACACAATGGTTTAAGAGTAATGGTGAAGGGGAGACAACAACGCCGGGCGGCCATGGCTGCGATCGCCACCACGACTACCCTGATGGGTTTAGTCGCCCTGGGCTATGGCCAGCAGCCCAGAGGCGTGGCCCAGGCCACCCACGGTCAGGCCGCGGCGGCATCGACCGCCCCAAACCCATCGACCCGCTATGCCCCTAGGGCAGATACCTTGCTCAACGGCGTACTCGCCCCCCTCAGCTCTCTGCGGGTAATGCAGCGGGCCATTGCCCTAGCCCCTGGGGTCGATGTCGCCACCGTGCCCACCCTGGCGCTGCTGGCAGAACCTCTTAAAACCACCGGTTTAGGCCCTATTCGCGTGGGCATGACGCTAGGTGAACTCCGGGCCAAGGGGTTAACCCCCGTGGTGATCGATGAAGCCAGCAGCGGCGAATGCCAGTACTACCGCATCCAAGACCACAGTGAACCGATTGGCGTGATGGCCATCAACGACAAGGTGCTGCGCGTGGATGTGTGGCCAGGCAGCTTTACCACCACCCGCGGCGGTATCAGAATTGGCTCCACCGAACGGGATTTGGTGCGGGTTTATGGCCAGCAGCTGGAGGCGACGGCCAACCCAGTCACATTGGGCAAGACCGTAGTATTTACCCCCAAAGATCCGGGTGAAGACGTGTTTCGTCTGGTGTTTGAAACCGACGACCAGGGAAGGGTGACTCAGTTTCGCTCGGGGCAGTTTCCGGCGGTAACCTGGGCCGAGGGCTGCGGCTAGGCGATGTTGGCCGATGCAGCGCCGCCGGGTTTTTGGCTTAGAGTACGCCAACTAATTAAGCATTCAAGCTAGGCCCTCATCCCCCAACCCCTTCTGCCGAGGGGAGAAGGGGAGCCGGATTCAGAACCCTTCTCCCCCAGGGAGAGGGGCAGGGGTGAGGGCCGAGAGCCATGGTAAATGGATGGTTATTTTCATGGAATACTCTAAAACCTTCGTAGGATCGAGAAACCCGTCACGGACCGTCTAATCGATCCACACCACTATGCTCGATCAATCGCAAACCCCGATTCTCTCGGCGTTACAGGCCAGCAGTCGGCGGCCCCACGCGGCATTTTACGCGCCGGGGCACAAGCGCGGTCAGGGAGCCTCGCCTCGGCTGAGGGAACTGCTGGGGGCGGCGGCGCTGGCGGCAGATCTACCGGAACTGCCGGAGCTGGATAATTTATTCGCTCCTGAGGGGGTGATTCTGGAGGCCCAGGCACTGGCGGCAGCGGCGTTTGGGGCAGACCACAGTTATTTCTTAGCCAATGGTTCGACCTGTGGCATTGAGGCAGCAATTCTTGCCACCTGTGGCCCTGGGGAGAAGATCATTGTGCCCCGCAATGCCCATCGCTCGGTGATTGCGGGGCTGGTGCTGTCGGGGGCGATGCCGATTTTTGTGTGGCCAGAGTACAGCCAAGAGCTGGGTTTGGCGCTGGGGGTTAAGGCGGAGGACATCGCTGCGGCCCTGGTTCAACACCCCGACACCCGCGCCGTGCTGCTGGTGTCGCCCACGTACCACGGCATTTGTTCTGACGTGGGGGCGATCGCCGCCCTGACCCACGCCCACGGCATTCCCCTACTCATCGACGAGGCCCACGGGCCGCACTTCGCCTTTCACCCCGATCTGCCCACTCCGGCCCTGGCCCTGGGTGCTGACCTGGTGGTGCAGTCTACCCACAAGGTGCTGGGGGCACTGAGCCAGGCGGCCATGCTGCACCAGCGGGGGAACCGCATCGACCGATCGCGCCTGCAAGCCTCCCTACAGCTCACCCAATCCACCAGCCCCAGTTCCCTATTGCTGGCGTCGTTAGATGCCGCCCGCCACCAGATGGCGACCGAGGGCAAGGCGTTGCTATCTAACACGCTGGATCTGGCCCAGCAAATGCGAAGGGAACTGGCGACCATCCCTAGCCTGACCGTTATTGATAAACCAGCTGTGTCAGCCTTCTCTAGCGTGAGCGATTTAGATTTGACCCGGCTGACGGTGGATGTGTCGG
>JBBSLR010000147.1:0-7089 GCA_038255045.1 Phormidesmidales cyanobacterium | reverse complement strand
CACCACGTCGGTAATGGTGTAGTTGCGCACGTGGCCCATGTGCAGGGTCCCCGAGGGGTACGGAAACATTGACAGCGCGTAGAACGTCGGCTGGTCGGGGTTCTCGATGGCTCTATCTAGCCCCTGCTCGGCCCAAGCCTGCTGCCACTTGGTCTCAATGTCTGCGGGGGAATATTTACTGGACTCCACGTCCCTAGCTCCTACTGCTGCACTGGTGCGATGTTCCCCATCATAGCGATCAGTGGCGGCGGGGAGACAAGTTGAGGGGGAAGGGAGTGGGGAGTAAGGGAGTCGTTGAATCCGCTTGCAGATCCAGCCCCTGCAAAGACCTGTCATAATTTGCTCGGTGAGGTGCTGGGATTTCCGCAAGTTAAGTTCGCAGAAGATAAGCCAATGGAACACTTACCCTTAGCGAAAATTGGCGAGTCCGATGGTGCCCACGGCCCATCTAGCCTGTACGAAAGCGACTTCTACCAGTGGGTACAGCAAACGGCTGGGGCAATCAAAGCCAAAGCCTTTGACCAGGTGGACTGGGATAATGTCATTGAAGAAATCGAGAGCATGGCGCGAAGTGAGCGCCGAGAACTCAAAAGCCGCCTCATTGTGCTGCTGGAGCATTTTCTGAAGCTCCACCACTGGAATTCTGAGCGAGCCCTCAGTGAACGGGGTTGGCGCAACACTATCATCGAGCAGCGGCGGCAGATTCATTTGGTGTCGGACGATAATCTAGACGTAGGTAGTGTGAAATGAACTAAAACCTAGCACTAGAGCAGGTTTTGTTAGGCTCTACTAGCGCGCGACGAGAGAAAGCCCCATGTCTCTACAACTCACTATCGACTACCCAGAATCTTTCCCTGATGCTGTAGGCCACACCCGTGAGCAATTTGAGCAGGAAGCTAAATGGGCTATGGCCGTCAAGCTCTTTGAGTTGAAACGGCTTTCCTCTGGCATGGCTGCTTCACTATTGGGAGTTGACCGGGTTACCTTTCTGCTAAAGCTAGGCGACTACGGTGTTCCCATGATCGATCTTTCTGAAGACGAACTGCTCTCGGACATGGCCAATGCCTGAGACAACTCAGATCGTGATCAACACCTCTCCCCTCCTCGCCCTCGTAGCAGCCTGGGGAGACTTGAGTGGCCTCACCTCTCTGTACGAGCAGGTCTTTGTTCCTCTCGAAGTCTGTCAGGAAGTGTTGAAAGGTGGAACTAATCAGTTTGCGGTTCCTGAATTCGAGCAGGCCACCTGGCTCAAAAAACAGACTTCTCCCCAGAAAATCTCACCCTATCTGTTGAATTCCCTGGATCTGGGCGAAGCCTCAGTCATCCAACTTGCCCTCGACCAAACTATTCCCACCGTTTGTATTGATGAACCCGTTGGCAGACGAGTAGCCCGTTTGAGCGGGTTAAATTTGACTGGTGCCGTGGGCATTCTGCTGAAAGCTAAGAAAGAAGACTCTTCCTTATCTGTCCGCACTGCCATCGACAACATGCTCAACCGCAATATTCGCCTCAGCCAAACTGTAATTAACTTTGCCCTAGCTCAAGCAGGCGAACTTGACTGATCTTTTAACACAGTTGGAATCTTTAACATCGCCTCAAGCCATTACCCCACCACTTCATCCGCAAAGCTGGCCCGGCGCTTAAACATAAACGGCCCAGCCAGCGACCCCCACAGGTGCTCATGGGTTTCGGGGTCGCGGCCTCGGTCCCAGCTGATGAACTGGTCAGCGTCGATCTCAAACTCGCTGTCCAGGTAGGTGAGCTTGCCATTGCGGGTGACCATGCAGGCGTTGCCGGGTTCAACCGCCCCTTTAAATTTGGTGCCCGTCCAGTGGACGTTCATGTTGCAGCCGGGGGTTTTCTCGAAATGGTCGGTGGTGAGCTTGCCGAGCTGATCCAGGTCGCGGGAGGCACCGTAGAAGGTTTCGGCATCCTTCACCATGTAGTTTTCGATCAGAATGCGATCGCCCTGGGTGCTGAGCCGCATGCCGCGGGCGCGGTAGGGCTGGTTGAGCTGAAAGTCGTAGGCCTGCTCAATGTAGAAGCCCAGGCCGTCTAGGGTCTCCAGGGGGAGGGGGCGCATGCAGACGCGAATGTGGGCAAACAGGGGCGGGTTGTCGAAGGCCTGCTGCTGGTTGCTAAAGTCTGCCGCCATCCAGCGGGCCAGGGTGTGAATATCGGTGGCGTGGGTCATGGATGGGTGTAGAAAGCGTCGTGGTAAGGTTGACCCTAGTTTACAGGGTCGGCGGGGCTGACTCTGAAGAATGCCCCATGAAAAAGCATGAAAAAGCTGCATTTGGCCCTCTCAACCGACGACATCGCCGCCTCTGTGGTCGACTATTCTGCCCGGTTAGGCTGCGCCCCAGCGCTGGCGATTGAGGGGGCCTATGCCCTGTGGCGCACCGAAACACTAAATCTGTCGATTCGCCAGGGGGCTGGAGTTGCGCCCGGCCAATTGCGTCACTTGGGGTGGGAAGATGATGACGCCGAGGGTTTCTCATCAGAGGTTGATGTCAACGGCATCACCTGGGAACACTTTGCCGCCCACCACCAGGCCGCTGAGATTACCGCCGCCTGGCCAGAGGCAAGCTATCCGGCTCAACCCGAGATCTAAAGAGATCTAAATAGACCTTTCACTGTGAACTGCTATGGCGGTCAGCCCCACTGTCGAGACCTATCATCTACGGGTGGAAATAAGCGACAGCGACCCGCCTATCTGGCGGCAGGTTTGCGCCCAGAGTGATTTGCCCCTAGCTAAACTGCACCGGGTGCTGGCGGCGGCAATGGGCTGGTCAGGGACCGCCGATTATCTATTCAAGGGGCAGGGGCAGGTTTTAGCCGAGGGAGAGACAAGATCGCTCGCCACCCTCCTCACCGAGCCTGGGGATACCCTGATCTACACCTACGCCCCGGCCCAGGGCTGGCTGCACAAGGTCACCCTAGAAACCACTGGCCCGGTCGAAAAGCCTCTCCCCCACTGCACCGCCGGGGAGCGCCAGTGCCCGCCAGAGTTTTGCAACGGCGTGTGGGACTACGTTGACCTGCTCGATCGCCTGGGCGATGGCGACGACCCGGACGAGGTAGACGCCCTCTGGCAGCAGGTCGGCTACGACTTTGACCCAGAGCATTTTGATCTGGCGGCAGCCAACCAGCGATTGCAGGGCCTATCCCTGTGAGTTTACACAGCGTTCACAGGGTCAGCACCGCCCGGTAGCGAACCTTGTTGTCGAGAACGCGCTGCAGGGCTTCATTCGCCTGGTCTAAGGAAAACATTTCCACCATGGGTTGAATGCCAAATTTTTCCACGATTTGAAGCATTAAACTAAATTGCATTCCTAATATCCCTCACCAGCTCGTCGATCGCCTCGGTGGTCGTATTCCAAGCACACATCAACCGGGCGCCGTCGGTGCCAATAAAGGTGTAAAACTTCCAGCCCAGGCGGTACAGCTCGTCGATTAAAGGTTGGGGCATTTGCACAAACACCCCATTGACCTGGCGCGGAAACAGGATTTTCAGCTCAGGGATGGTGCTCAACTGCTGCTCCAGATAGGCGGCCATCCGGTTGGCGTGCTCGGCATTGCGCAGCCAGGCCCCCGTTTCTAGCAGACCCAGCCACGGAGCCGAGATAAACCGCATCTTTGAGCACAGCTGCCCCGCCTGCTTGCAGCGGTAGGCAAAATCTTCCGCCAGGGCGCGATCAAAAAACAAAATCGCCTCGCCAATGCCCATGCCGTTTTTGGTGCCGCAGCAGCACAGCACGTCGATACCGGCCTTCCAGGTCAGCTCCGCCGGGGTTTTGCCCAAGGCCACCAGGGCATTGGCAAAGCGGGCACCATCCATGTGCACCTTCAGCCCGTGGTGGCGGGCCAGGTCGGTCAGGGCGGCTAGCTCGTCGGGGGTGTAAAGAGTGCCCACCTCAGTGGCCTGGGTGAGGCTAATCACCTTGGGTTTGGGGTAATGAATGTCGGTGCGCTTGGTAATCAGCCGCTGTACGTCAGCGGGATCGAGCTTGCCATGGTCGCCCTGGGCCAGCAGCAGCTTCGAGCCATTGCTGGCAAATTCGGGGGCGCCGCATTCGTCGGTTTCGACATGGGCCAGCTCGTGGCAGATCACGCTGTGGTACGACTGGCACAGCGATGCCAGGGTCAGCGAGTTGGCCGCCGTGCCGTTAAAGACAAAAAAAACCTCGCAGTCAATCTCAAAGATTTCTCGAAATTTATCTGCCGCTTTTTGAGTCCACTCGTCGTCGCCGTAGGCGGGGGCATCGCCCTGGTTAGCTTTAAGCAGGTAGTCGAGCGCCTCGGGGCAGATGCCGGAGTAGTTGTCGCTGGCAAATTGAACCGGTCGGGTGGTCGGTCGGGTCGAGAGCATAGCGGTGCGGGGTGGGATTGTTTTGAGAATAGCGCGGGCGGGGCGGGGATGAGGGGATGAGGGGATGAGGATAAATGGGTGGACGAAGCCGGGAGTGGGCCAGGCACCCAATGGGTAAGAGATGGATTGCAGTAAGATTGGGAAGCTTATAGAAATAGTTAGCTGCAACAGGGTTAGGTACTGGGCTATGGGGCGCAAGGCTCGCTGGGTTTGGTTGATGGCGACGGTGGCCGGGGTATCAGTGGCCCTCGACGGCGGTACCCTGGCACCGTTGGGGGCGGGGCCGGCCCAGGCCCAATCTGGGGGTACCATTACCCTGCGATCAGATATTCAAGAGGCCAATGCCGCTACCGGGGTGATCACCGCCCGGGGCAATGTACAGATTGACTATCCCTCTCGTCAGATTCAGGCGACCTCGGCCCAGGCCGACTTTTTTAGCAACGAGCAGCGGATTGTGCTCAGCGGCAGCGTGGTGGTCAATCAAGAGGGCAATACCCTGCGGGCCGAGGTGGTCACCTACCTAATCGAAGAAGACCGCTTTGTGGCTACGCCCCGCCCCAGTGAGCAGGTGGAGGCGGTGTATAACTTGCCTCCATCGGCACCGGCTCCGGGGCCGGCCGGTGGCCCTGGGGTCACTCGCCCCCCGGCCCCTCGCCCGCCAACGGTGCTTGACGTCAGCCCGGTCAACGGCGCCAATGGCGCGCCTGAACCGTCGCCTGAATCATCGCCGCTGGGCAACTAGACCGAGGAGGGCATGGCCGCTGCCGCCCTCCCGGCAGCTTTGATAGAATTTTTGCAGTTTTGCCTGCTGTTTTGGCCCGGTTGCGCCCTTGAAAATCGTACTCGACAACGTTCAGAAGACCTACGGTAAGCGCCAGGTGGTAAACCGGGTCAGTCTGTCGGTGGCCCAGGGCGAGATCGTCGGCCTGCTGGGGCCAAATGGAGCTGGCAAAACCACGACGTTTTACATGGCGACCGGGCTAGAGCGGCCCGATGGCGGCAAGGTTTGCCTCGACCAGATCGACATTACCGACCTGTCCATGCACCAGCGGGCGCGGCTGGGGATTGGCTACCTGGCCCAGGAGCCGAGCATTTTTCGCAATCTGTCGGTGACCGACAATATTTTGTTGGTCATGCAGCAGACGCGGGTGCCCCCCGATGAGTACGGCGATCGCCTGCAAGACCTGCTCAAGGAGTTTCGCCTGGAGAAGGTGGCCAACACCCTGGGCATTCAGGTGTCGGGGGGGGAGCGGCGGCGGACAGAACTGGCGCGATCGCTCGCCTCTGGCCCCGAAGGCCCCAGCTTTCTGTTTCTCGATGAGCCTTTTGCCGGGGTAGACCCGATCGCCGTCGCCGAGATTCAAGACATTATTGGCAAACTGCGCGATCGCGACATGGGCATTTTGATCACCGACCACAACGTCCGCGAAACCCTGCGCATCATCGACCGCGCCTACATCATGAGCGATGGTCAGATTCTCGCCTCCGGCAGCGCCGCCGACCTCTCTAGCAACCCTCTGGTGCGCGAGCACTACCTCGGCAAAGACTTCGCCATCTAGCTAGCCTGGGGCTGAAGCCACCAGGCTATGCCCCGCCTGCCATCTCCCCCATCCGCTCCCTGCCCCATACACTCCCCTACTCTCCCACCCACCTACTTACCGACCCCATGGCCTCAGCCTCCACCGCCCCCGTTCGCCCTCGCCTCGGCCTGTCGCCGCTAACGGTGATGGATCGCTACATTGCCAAAGAGCTGACCATGCCTTTTTTGTTTGGGGTCGCGGCGTTTTCCTCCATCGGCATTTCCATTGGGGCGCTGTTTGAGCTGATTCGCCGCATCACCGAGTCGGGGCTGGCAATTACCCTAGCGATGCAGATTTTTCTGCTCAAGCTGCCCGAGTTCATTGTGCTGGCCTTCCCGATGTCGACCCTGCTGGCCACCATGATGACCTACAGCCGCTTCAGCAGCGACAGCGAGCTGATTGCCCTGCGGGGGGTGGGGGTGAGCATTCGCCGCATCATTGCCCCGGCGGTGGTGCTGAGCCTGCTGGTCACCGGCCTTACCTTTGTGTTTAACGAGCTAATTACCCCCGCCGCCAACTACCGGGCCGCCATCACCCTAGAGCAGGCGCTCAAGTCAGAGCGGCCCCCCTTCCAAGAGCGCAATATTTTCTACCAAGAGTTTCAGCCCGCCCAAGACAACCCCGAGGCGCAAGAACTCAAGCGTCAGTTCTACGCCCGCCGCTTTGACGGCACCACCATGTACGGGCTGACCATTCTCGACTTTTCCCAGGAGGGGCTAAACCAGGTGGTCAGCGCCGAGTCGGCCAACTGGGAAATTGAGAAAAACGCCTGGACCTTCTACAACGGCACCATCTATGTGGTCGCCCCCGATGGTTCGTTTCGCAACATCATCACCTTTGAAACTCAGGAGTTGCAGCTGCCCCGCACCCCCCTAGACCTGGCGGGCCGCACCAAAAATGACACCGAGATGAATATTGCCGAGGCCACCGAGCAGCTAGAGCTGGTGCGCCAGAGCGGCGACGAAAAAATGATTCGTCGCTGGCAGATCCGGATTATGCAGAAATATGCTCTGCCTTTTGTGTGCGTGGTGTTTGGCCTGGTGGGGTCTTCGATCGGGGTGCTGCCCCGGCGCACCAGCCGCGCCACTAGCTTTGGGGTCAGCATTGTGATTATTTTTGGCTACTACCTGCTGTCGT
>JBBSLR010000146.1:0-7096 GCA_038255045.1 Phormidesmidales cyanobacterium | reverse complement strand
CCCTAGTGCTGTTTCGCGCCGATGGGCAGGTGCGCCTAGAGCGGCTGCACTGCCAGAGCGAAGACCAGTGCCAGGGGGTGCGATCGGCCCTGGAGGCGGCGACCCGCCAGGTGACTACCAGTTTTCAGGCGGCCCCTGAGAGCAGCGTCATGTCGATGGCGCGCAACGCCATGCTGGTCCTCGATCGCCAGGTAAACCGCTACCTGGGCGATGACTTTAAGCTGTTTGGCACCGCCATCATTGTGCAGAATGTGGAGCGCGGGCGGCTCTACGTATTTAGCCGCGACCCCGACTACGCCTGGACGGAGACTCGCCAAAAGCTGGTGCGGCTGGTGGCCGACCAGACCTCGGTGGCGATTGAGAATAACGAGCTGACGGCGGCGGTGCGCAAAAAAGAACGCCTCGACCGCGAACTCGAGATCGGGGCCGAAATTCAGCTACAGCTGCTGCCCCGCCAATGTCCGGCCATTCAGGGGATGGATCTGGCGGCTAAGTGCCAGACGGCCCACCGGGTGGGGGGCGACTACTACGACTTTATTCCCACCACCTTTGACCAGCTGCGCCATGCCGGTTCGCAGCAGACGGCGGCGGCCCCCTGGAGCTTTGCCATTGGCGATGTCATGGGCAAGGGCGTGCCCGCCGGGCTGATCATGACCATGATGCGGGGCATGCTGCGCACTGAGGTGCTCAACGGCCACTCTCCGGCCCGCATTTTGCAAGACCTAAACTTTGTCATGCACAGCGATCTTGAAAGCTCTAACCGCTTTGTGACGCTGTTTTACGCCGAGTACAACCCCAAGACCCGCCGCCTGGCCTACGGCAACGCGGCCCACAACCCGCCGCTGCTGTGGCAGGCCGCGACCAACACCTTCATGCGTCTAGATACTCCAGGCATGCTGCTGGGTCTAGATATGAATACCCAGTACTGCGAGGCTGAGGTCGAGCTTCAGCCCGGCGACACGGTGGTGTTTTACACCGATGGCTTTACCGAGGCGGCCAACCCGCGCGGCGAGCGATTTGAGGAAGAAAACCTGGAGCGCGCCCTGCAGTGGGCCTGCCGCAACTGCTCATCGGCGGAGGAGATTTTGGACTATACCTTTGATCTGCTCGATCGCTTCATTGGCGGCGATCGCAGCAACGACGACGACATGACCCTGGTGGTGATGCGGGTGAAGCCAGAAGTGCAGCTCAATTTGTTTGATAGCTGAGTTCTGACGGGCATCCCTGGCCAGCGGCGCTAGACTTTAGAAGCCTGGTTTTAGTCAGAGAACCAGAGTTTCTCGGATTGGCGCAGTCTTTCGCAACAGCTCTTTCGCAACAACTGAGCTATGGCCCATACCCACTTATGGCGATATCTGGGGCGACATCTACGGCGACCCGTTAGACAGGGAGCCGCGATCGCCGCAGCCAGCCTGCTGGCCCTCGGCTCGGCCTGGGGGCTGATGCTGGCTGCCCCAGCGCTTCAGTACTCCGATGGCACCGTGGCTTTTTCATACCCGCTGCGCCTGACCGACAGCTACGCCACGCGCAACCTGGTCAGCGACAGCAACGCCACCTACTACCTCACCGTTGACTTTCCCGCCGCCGCCGAGGAACCCCTCGACCGGGTAGAGATCGCCCTTGAGCAGGGCTACGACCCCAGCTTTCGCTATCGGCTAGACGCCATCGAAGCCTTTGCCGAAACCCCCGATGGCCGCGTGCCCCTGCCCCTAGGGCAGCCCAGCGAAGACCGCGACAGCCGCACCCTGACCGTTACCTTTGACCCGCCTGCCGCGCCTGGGGCACCCATTACCCTAGCCCTGCGGCCCGTGCGCAACCCTCGCTTTGGCGGGGTTTATCTGTTTAGAGCCACCGCCTACCCGGTGGGTGAGGTGACGCGCTCGACCTATTTGGGCTACGCGCGGCTGAGCTTTTATGAGCGCGATCGGGGGCGCGATCGCTGGCCTTAAGGAGTGAGTGGGTGGGTGGATGGGTGGTGATACTCAACCCTGTCAAGGTGGGGCCAGATTCAGGGGGCAATCCCTTGGATTAGCCGCTGAGCTTAGGACTAGAAGTCCAAGGCCCAAAGCCGAAATCCTCTGAAGAGGATTGGGAGGCGAGCTACCCAGTCTGTTTTAGCAGACTTTTGCTATGAGCCAGGGAGTTCACTCCCTGGTGGTTGTGGCCGAATTCCTTGTTTTCTTAGGTTTGCCCGATGACTAGCGCTCCTCCAGGGTTGGCTCGGTTTTTTGTGGCGCTGCTGCCGCCAGGGGCGGTGCAGGATGAGATTACGGCAATCCAGCAGGATATTTGGCGGCGGTTTGGCAGCCAGGGTGCCCTCAACTCGCCGCCCCACATTACCCTACAGCCGCCCTTCCACTGGCCGGCGGGGCGGGTGGGCGAGCTAGAGCAGGGGCTAGCTGACTTTGCGCGGGGGCGATCGCCTGTGCCTGTGCAGCTCCAAAACTTCAGCGCCTTTGCCCCCCGCGTCATCTATGTAGATGTGGTGCAGACCCCCGCGTTGATGACCCTTCAGCCTGGGCTAATGGCCCATTTAGAAACCACCTGCGGCATCGTCAATGCGGTCGCCAAAGGTCGTCCTCAGTTTATGCCCCATGCCACCGTGGGGTTTCGAGACCTGACCCGCGAGGCCTTTGATGCCGCCTGGGCAGAGTTTAAAGATCGCCCGTTTGCCGCCGAGTTTGTGGTGCCGCAGCTCACCCTACTGCACCACAGTGGATCGAGCGGCGATCGCCCCGGGGAGCGCTCAGGGCGGCAAAACTGGCAAATTTTCTCCGAGTTTCTGCTGAACGCCTGAAACACCAGAAATATAAGGCGTGCAGAATTCTGTATCGGTATATACAGAACAGCAATTTCCTTGACATAGCGCAAAACCGTAGCTTATGATACAGAAGTAATCAGAAATTCGTTCATCTCGCTCCTGATTAGAGTGAGACGGAAGTAGGGGTTAATAGCCCCCGAAGGAACGTGCCCCAATGTTCTGATCAAACCCTTGATCTTTTGGAGGCGACCCCATGAAACTCACCTATCGCGGCGTAAGCTACGACTACACACCCCCCGTTGTGGAATCCAACACCACCGATGACGTTGGCAAGTTCCGCGGCGTAGACATTCGATTCCGCACGGGCAAAAAAGCTCCGGTGCAGCAGTCCACCCTAGACCTGGTCTATCGCGGTGTGGCCTACCAAACCGGCACCCCGGCGGCTGCTCCAGTTGAAGTAGCCCCTGTGGCTGCGCCTGCGGCGGCTCCCTCACCTCAGGTTCCCGTGGCCGCTGCTGCTGCCAATGCCTACAGCACCGACGACAAAGCTCGCCTGCGCATGATGAATTGTCATCGCGCGGTGAAGCAGCGTCAGCAGTCGATGCTGACCCGTCTAGCCACCGAAGCAGGTATGCCTGAGGGTGCCGCTAAGTACTGGAACCATATCCAGGGCAAAGTGCATCCCAGCTTTTGGGCCACCTACAGCCGTGGCGGTGCGACCGCTAGCTAAGCGCTTAACCCGCTAATTAAACCGCCCCTGCCAGCCACCGCTGACAGGGGCGATTTTGTTTGGGGGGCCGTTTGCTGGCCAAGCACCGGCGGCTCTGTTTGGGCAGAGAGAATTGCTGGCTAGAAGTGGGAAAAATAAGCTCGTTACTATTTGAGGGAACTCTTATTGAGGGAACTCTTAGAGGGAGCAGGCGGGCGATCGCAGTCAGGGGATGTGCGTCTATACCCAGTCCAGCTCGGGGTCGGTAGTTTTCCCCCAGATGAAACTCCACTTCTGGACTTGAATAAGGTTTAAGTAACATACCGAGTTTATTGATCGGTGTAGCGTGCATGATGCTAAGGCGGGGCTGCGCCAACGCGAAGCAATGCACCAATGGGTAGATAGCAGCTAATTTCACCTTTGACAGCCTTCACCTCAAGCCTCGTCCGTCAAAGCCCCCCTTGGGTGAAACCCCACAGAGGCTCTTAATTTCCCTGTTCCTGTTGCTCACCTGTACTGTGTCACCCACCCCTAAAGCATTGTCTGCTGATCTCACATCCTTATCCCCAGCTTGTGCTGGGGATGAGGTGCCGCTGGAGTTCCAAGCTCACCATCTTTTTAACATGGCCCTAGACGCCATGCTCATTGCCGACGACCAGGGCTGCTATGTGGAGGTCAACCCCGCCGCCTGCCGGCTGCTAACCTGCGATCGCGACGAAATACTGGGCCGCACCATTGCCGATTTTTGTGTGGTGCCGCCGGGGACAGACTTGGGCCAGCAGTGGCAGGTTTTTTTAGCCCAGGGACACATGCAGGGAGAAATTACCCTGAGAGTAGGCGGCGGCGAAGAACGAATTGTTGAATTTTCGGCGACGGCCAACTTTTGCCCGCACTTTCACCTGTCTATCTTGCGAGATGTGACTGAGCGCAAAAAGGCCGAAGTGTTCAAAGCGCATCTCAACCTGGTACTCGCCCTCAAAGTGCAGGAGCGCACTCAGGAATTGCGTGCCGTCCAGACCCAGCTAGAGGCCGAGCACGCTTTGCTAGACGGCATTCTCAGCAATATTGATGGGGTGGTGTGGTCGGTTGATCTGCCCAGCAGGGCCACTCGGTATGTCAACGCGGCGGTAGAAACCCTCTATGGCTACTCTATCGAGGCGTTTTTAGAGAACTCTAGCCTGTGGCAAAGCCTGATTCACCCCGACGATCGGCCCAAGGTCGCTCAGGTGTTTAGCCAACTAGCCTCCCAGGCCAGCTTTGATTTGGAGTACCGCATTATTCGATCAGACGGAGTCGTGCGCTGGGTGCGCGATCGCTCTAAGGTGACCTATGACGCCGACGGCAGGCCCCTGCGCCTAGATGCAGTCACCACTGACATTACGCAACAAAAGCAGCTAGAAGCAGCCCTGCGTCTGAGTCAAAGTCGGATGAAGGCGATTTTTCAGCAGGCGGCCATTGGCATCAACCAGGCTGGCCCCGATGGCCGCTTTGTGCAGGCAAACCAGGCCTACTGCGACCTGCTGGGCTATACCAAAGCCGAGCTGTTGCAGCTGCGCTTTCAAGACGTGGCCCACCCCGACGAATTTGAAGCGACCGAAGCGGCCCTGGCCACACTCTATGCTGGCGAAGCGGCCTCAGTCACCCTAGAGAAGCGCTACTTTCACAAAGACGGCAGCGTGCGGTGGACAAATATCGTGCTGTCAATTTTGCGGGATGCCGATGGTCAGGCGATCTCAGACCTGGCGGTGGTGCAAGACATCAGCGAGCGTAAACGCGGCGAAGCCGAACGCAAGCGGGTAGAGCAAGCCCTCGAAGAAGAGCGCAGCCTGTTTATGAGCGGCCCCACCATGGTGGTTCGCTGGGGGCCGACCGATGACTGGCCGGTGGAATATATTTCACCCAACGTAGAGGCTCAGCTGGGCTATAAACCGAGCGAACTGATAGAAGGGCAGGTCGCCTTTGCCGCGCTTATTCACCCAGACGACCTTGAGCGGGTGCAGGTGGAGGTGGCCACGGCCATAGCGGCCCAAACTCCCTGCTACGCCCAGCAGTATCGGTTGCGCCACAGCAACGGCGACTACCGCTGGATCGACGACTTTACCCGGGTGATCTACCGGGCCGATGGCACCGTAGCCCAGTTCCTCGGCTACATCCAAGACGTGACCGAGCGGAAGCACATTGAGCTGGCCCTCCAGGAGAGCGAAGCCACCAAACAGGCCATGCTGGAGGCGATTCCAGATCTGCTGATGCGGATTGATCGGCAGGGTACACGCCTTGACTTTGTCTCTGGGGGCGAGGTCATCCCCTACGGCAATATCGATCTCCAGCGTCCGCAGACGATCTACGAGCTGCTGCCCTATGAACTGGTCGAGCAGAGGCTGCAGCTGATCCGTCAAGCCCTCGACACCGGGGAACGCCAGATCTATGAATATCAGATTGAACTGGAAGGGAACACCCACTACGAAGAGGCCCGCATCGTTCCCCTGAACCGAGATGAAGCCCTGGTGATGGTGCGAGATATAACCGGTCGGGTCGCAGCGGAGCTGGCGCTGCGGGACAGTCAGCAGCGCTTTCAGGCGATTTTCAATCAAATGTATCAGTTCATTGGTCTGCTGACCCCCGAGGGCATTTTGCTAGAAGCCAATCAAACCGCCCTGGCCTTTGGCGGCTTTGAGCGAGCCGATGTGGTCGGCTGCCCGTTTTGGGAAACCGGCTGGTGGACTATTTCCCCTGAGACCCAGGCCCAGCTTAGAAAGGCGGTTGCGGCGGCGCGCCAGGGGGAGTTTGTGCGCTATGAGGTGATGGTACAGGGGGCCAACCAGCAGGTGATCACCATCGACTTTTCTCTACGGCCTGTCTTAGACGACCAAGGCCAGGTGGTGCTGCTGATCCCCGAAGGGCGCGACATTACCCAGCGCAAACAAATGGAGGAAGAGCTACAGCGCACCAAAATCTTTTTGGAGCAGACTAACACCGTGGCTCAAGTGGGGGGCTGGGAGGTCGACCTTCAGCAGGGCTTGGTTCACTGGACGCCCATTACGCAGGACATCCATGAAGTAGGGGCTGACTTTGAGCCAAGCCTAGAAGAAGCGATCAACTTTTATCCCCCAGGAGTTGATCGTCAGCGCATTACCGCCGCCCTAGAGAACACCCGCCAGACCGGCCAACCCTGGGATGAAAAGCTGCAAATTGTCACCGCTAAGGGCAACCTGCGCTGGGTACGTTCCCTAGGGCAAGCAGAGTTTGTGGAGGGCACCTGCGTGCGTCTCTACGGAGCCTTTCAAGACATTGATGCCCAGATGCAGAGCGAAATTCGCCTCCAAGAGCTAACCCGGAAGCTACAGCGAGCCAATGAAGAACTGAATCTCATTGCTACTACCGATGCCTTAACTCAGGTGGCTAATCGCCGTTATTTTGATCAGGTGCTGGCGCAGGAGTGGGCGCGGGCGCAGCGAGACGGCACAGATCTGACCCTGATCATCTGCGATGTGGATTATTTCAAACCCTACAATGACCACTACGGCCACCCCGCCGGAGATTTGTGCCTGCAGCAGGTGGCCCAACTGTTGAGGAGCAACGTCCAGCGCCGTGGAGATGTGCTGGCCCGCTACGGGGGCGAAGAATTT
>JBBSLR010000145.1:0-7099 GCA_038255045.1 Phormidesmidales cyanobacterium | reverse complement strand
TCTGTTGCCTTAGCCGCTTTACTAAAATTACTCAGCGATGATGATACCAACGTGCGCAGCAGCGCCGCAAATGCCTTAGGTAGTCTCGGGAATGGGTCTGAGGACGTCGTGACTGCACTGCTGGAGAAACTCAGCGATGACACCGAAGTGCGCTTCATCGCAGCAGTTGTATTGGGTGTTCTCGGGAAGAGGTCTGAGGCCGTCGTGACTACACTGCTGGGACAACTCAGCGATGATGATGACATCGCGCGCCTCTTCGCAGCAATTGCCTTGGGTGTTCTCGGGAATGGGTCTGAGGCCGTTGTGACCGCACTACTGGGAAAATTCAGCGGGGCAAGCGGCGCTTGCCCTGGCAGGGTAACTAGCATAGAAATTCTGCTTTTATACTTCTGCTCTTCTAGGCTTTTGTTCTTCTCGGCTTTTGCTTTAGTCACCAGCGCCTAGACCCGGTGACTCAGCCCCACCGCTGCGCTAATGTCTGAAATTTTGTGCTGATCTAGCTGAGCCAGCAGCCCTGCTAAAATTCGCGGCACCATCCAGGGGCCTTCGTAGATCCAGCCGGTGTAAATTTGCAGCAGGGTGGCCCCGGCAGTAATTTTCTCCCAGGCGTCGGCAGCCGTAAAGATGCCCCCTACGCCGACGATGGGCAGGCTGCCGCCAGTGCGCTTGTAGATGTGGTGAATCACCGCCGTAGAGCGCTGCCGCAGGGGAACACCGCTGATGCCCCCGGCCTCTTCGGCCACAGCATTGCCGGTTTGCAGCAGGGTCTGGGTTTTTAGCCCCTGCCGAGCAATGGTGGTATTGGTGGCGATGATGCCCGCCAGGCCGTAGGTCTGGGCCAAGTCGATGACCGCGTCAATATCGGGCCAGGCTAGATCGGGGGCAATTTTAACTAGGATCGGTTTGCGATCGCCGTTCTCTTCCTGCAGGGCTGCCAAGATCGGGCCAAGCTGATCGGCGGCCTGGAGCGACCTCAGCCCCGGCGTATTGGGCGACGACACATTCACCACAAAGTAGTCGCCGTAGGGGTAGAGCTGCTCAAAGCTAAAGCGATAGTCATCAGCGGCGTCGGCCAACTCCGTCACCTTCGACTTACCCAGGTTAATCCCGATGGGGATTGCGGGTCGTGCCGTCGGCCAATAGGCCCCCAGACGTTCTGCCAGGGCAGCGGCCCCATGATTGTTAAAGCCCATGCGGTTGAGCACCGCTTCGTCGGGCACCAGGCGAAACAGGCGGGGCTGGGGGTTGCCCGGCTGGCCGTGACGGGTGACGGTGCCCAGCTCGGCAAAGCCAAAGCCCAGCAGAGGCCAGGCCAGGGCAGCTTCGCCATCTTTGTCAAACCCCGCCGCCAAACCCAGGGGGTTAGAAAATTGCAGCCCCCAGCAGGTCTGCGCCAGGCGCGGGTCGCTGAGGCAAAACTGCGATCGCAGCCAGGAGCGAGTCTGAGCAGCTACGGTCGGCTCCCCCGGCTGGCCCAGCCAGCTCAGCAGGTTGATCGCCCGACGGTGAACAAACTCTGGGTCGAGCCTAACGCCGTGGAACAACAGCGGCCGCAAAACCTGACGATAGGGATCTTTCACAGACTGTATTGGTGAATGCAAACAAAGAGCAGGGTAAACTGATATTCAGGCTACAGGCGCGGCGTCGGTAGTCAACCGCACCCCGGAGCACGCCAGGTAAGTACAAGGGTTAAGTACGACGGTCAGAGGTCTTGAAGAACAGGTGCTGCAATCACTTTCCTGCCTCTCTCATTAAAGCAGCCCTGGGGGGGCGCTCAAGCCCCCTAAGCAGAACATGGGTGGAGTCTACAGCAATCGCGCTACCGTTGCCCGGTGAGGTAAGTTTCTACCGCCTCACCCCGCACGGCCAGGTTAGCCGCCTGGGCAATAAACCAAAGCCAAGTCCAGGGCTGGACTTGGTGTATCTGGGGCTGGACGCAGGGGCGAACCAGGCCCCAGGTATAGATGTGTATCCCTTTTCTGCCATCGAGGAGATTGTTAACGCCCATGGCGCAATCGCGAGCTAACGATTCTCTCAACGACCAGCACGACCAAAAGATTATGGCTCTGTCGCGCCTGCTCAAGGCGCTGCGCGGCACCACTACGCCCGAAGAGGCGTTTACCCTAGCCATTGACCACCTGCACCAGGAGCTAGACTTTGAGGTGGCCTGGGTAGGGCGTTACGATCGCATCAACCATCGCCTGCTCACCAAGGGCTGCCACAGCCCCACCCAGATGCGGTCTATTCGCACGGTGATTAACCTCACCTCTGGGGATGTCATGGAGCAGGTGGTGATTCAGCTGCGCCCGCTGATTGTGGCCGACCTGCAAACCGAAATTCGCGCGGGCGAATGGGGCACCATTGCCAAGCAGCTGGCCCTCCAAAGCGCCATTATTTTCCCGATTAAGTACCACGAAGAATGCTTTGGTCTGCTGGTGCTGGCCTCCTCTGAGTGGGGCAAGGGTGCCTCCCTAGGCGAGCGATCGTACCTGGCTATTGTCACGGGCGAGCTGGCCGAGGCGCTGCATCACTTCGAGGCCGAACAGCAAAGACAGCAGGCCAAGCGCCCAGAGCAGCCGCTGCTGGCGCTGCTGGGCAGTCTAGGTGACCTGCCCGATATTGATAGCCAGCTCAAAGAGGTGCTGCGCGAGATTCAACGGTTTATCGCGCCCCACCGCACTCGGGTGTTTTGGTTTGAGCCTAGGGGCAACTACTTTTGGCAGCGCATGCCCGCCCTGGCCCTGCGGCCTCCGGCCCCAGGGGCTGACCCCAATGCCCCCGGATCTCACGCCCCCACATCTAACGCCCATATTTCTGTAGACGAGGTGCGGGGGCTGTATCAGGCTCTGTGCAACCAGCAGCTGGTGGTGGTAGGCGAAAGCCAGGGCGCGCTCAAGGCGATCGTCTCTGACCGGCTGCTACAGCACATTCACGCCCAGTCGCTCTTGGTCGCCCCGATCAGCCACCAGGGCGATCTCATGGGCTTCATCTCAGTAGAGGGCAATGCGCCCCGCCTGTGGAAAGAGACCGAAAAGCAGTTTGTGATCGGCGCAGCGCGGCTGCTCAGCCTGGCTCTGCCCGGTGCCGTCAGCCGCGAGAGCAGTCGCCAAATCCAGCTCGATGAGCACCTCACCACCGGGGTGATTCAGGGCATCCACGGCGATGTCGACTGGCACGACACCCTGCAAACCTGTGCCACAGTGCTGCAAGACCGCCTTGCTATTCAGCAGTTTTTTGTGCTGCTGTTTAACCCCGATCGCAACGGCTACGACCTCTGTTTCCAGAGCCAGGCTAGCCGCCCTAAAGCGGTGCCCCTGGTGTGGCCCTGCCTCGACGATGGCGATTGGCAGATGCTAGAGCGCAGCCCCTCGCCAATCAGCGTCGACGGTCTGGCCCACGATCTCAGGCTCACGACCTGGCGGTCTCAGCTGCTAGAGCTGGGCGCTCAGTCGGTGCTGGTGAGCAATGTGGCCCCCGGCAACGCCCCTGAGGGGCTGGTGCTGATCTGCGATCGCATCAGCCGCCAGTGGACCTCTACCGAGCAGTCGCTGTTTGAGGCGGTGGCCCGGCAAATTGGCGTGATTTTGCACCAGTGGCAGCTCCAGCGCCAGCTCGACCAGCAGCAGCATATCTACGAGGCAATTCAGTGGGGGCTACAGGCTCTGCACAAAGGGTTACAGCCCGATCAGCTAGAGCAGGTCACCCTCCAGCACCTCATGCAGCTGCTGCAAAGTTCTACGGTGCTGCTGGTCAGCTGGCCCGCCGGCGGGCACACCGCCGCTGCTACCCAAGTGGTCAGCCAAGACACCAGCGTCCGGGTCAACGCAGAGTATCCCATTGCCGTCAGCTCCGATGCCGTAATTAACTGGGCGCTGCAAACCGACGGTATGCTGCCCCTCACTGTGGATGAGCTGCCGCCAGAGACCACCGCCTGGTTGGCGGCCCCGGCGGGCAGTCGCCTGCTGATCACCGCCCTGCGCACCGCGCCTTCCCATGCGGTAACTGGCGTGGCTGTGGCCATATCTCCGGCCCACCGCCAGTGGGCCAACCACCACCTGATCATTTTTAAGCTACTCATCAGTCAGCTGGCCTGGTCGCGGCGGCACCTGACCATGAGCACCATGCTCACCCAGCAGCGCCAGGAGCTAGAAAACCTCAACTGGTACAAGCACCACCGGCTTGAAGATCTCTACCGCATTTTGGGCAAGCTGGCCCAAGATCTAGACCACCTGCGGGGCAAAGAAAGCACCCTGGGCAATGAGCTACAGCTGCTGCACACCCAACTTGCCGCCGTGATGGAAAACGCCGAGGCGGTGCTGGTGGGCGAGCGCTGGCAGCTCCATAACCAGCACCAGACCATGCCCCTGGTGAGCCTGCTCAACCGACTGATCGAGCGGGTCAACCCGATTTTAGAAGCCCGCCAGCTCTGGTCTAAGGTGCACAACGAAAGCAACGTGGTGCTGGGGGGCGACATGCTCAAGCTAGAGCTAATTCTATACGAAGTGATGGCCGCCGCCTGTAACCGCTCCCCCGTGAGGGCGCGCATTGATCTGTGGTGCCGAGTGATCAACCTCGACTGGATCGAGCTTTCCATTACCGATGACGGTGACTGCTCCCATCGCCTGATCGAAGAGCTCAACCAGGGCCATCCCCTGGATGTGCTGGCTCCCTCCCCCCTAGATGGGCCACCGGGGCTGCACCTGGCTATCTGCAAAATGCTGGTCGATCAGCTCGGGGGCGAAATGAGTTTCTCCATTCTGGATGATGGCCGCACCCACAGTCGCCTGCTGCTGCCCCTAGCCGCCCACCCTGAGCAACACAAAGTCAAGCCTTTGATAGACTCAGTATTGCCTACTGAAGCCAGTCGTTCTAGCCCTACCTGACTAATTTAGTGGTTGGATGGAAAACAAATATCGGCAATTGCAGAGACAGAATAATCTGGTTCTTCAGACAATTCGTCATAAACCAGAGAAGCAATGGGAAAACTTCGATTTGAACTTACAAGCCATGGTTCCCAGGTGGTTCTGTCACTAGCCAAATGCATTTCCCACTGTGCATCAGTGCTACGTTTAATCACTTCACCAAGGTAAGCAACTAAAGGAGCAAAACCTTCAGGGTCTAAGCACTCATCTCGCTCTTTTTGATGAATCGCTTGATCAATCAATTCTAGGCTTGCCCTACTCCAGTCTAGTCGTTCTATTGGTATGTTAAGCCTTCTAGAAAGCTGCTCAACCAGATTTGGGGCAATCCTGGCAAAATCTGCTCCTTGTGGTAAACGCTCACTAAGAACATGTGCTGGTTCTTGCTGCCCTAATTGCTCTAGAGATGCAAGGTGCAATAACCAATCTTCGTTGGAACTATACAGTCGACCTGCGCCATCTTTAAGTACGGTAAGGGTCTGTCCATTCGGATGGCTATAAATAGCATCTATGTAAAGGTTCGCTGGTACCCTTGTCGTCAGATCGTTGTTAACAAACCATCCCGATAATTGAATTAACTCCTGAACTTGCTTAGCTGAAAGCCCACGCGATGTTTTTTGGGTCATCAAATCCTTCTAGCTGCTAGCTTTAGTCTTTCCCTACGCCACTGACGGGACTGACCGCCACTTGGGCCACCGGGGGTTGCAGCATTGGGGTCTGGATGACGGCGTTGTTGGCGATGGTAAACAAGGGGTTCGATAAAATGCCCGCCAGGGAGGTGGCCACCACGGCCAAAATTAGGCTCACCTGCATGGGACGCAGACCGGGCAGATCCCAGCGGATGGCGGGGTAATTTTTGACCACATCGGACATTTCCTGGGGTTCTTTGACCACCATCATCTTGATGACGCGAATGTAGTAGTAGATAGAGATGACGCTGGTGACCAGACCCACCAGCACCAGGCCGTAGGCCCCGGCCTGCCAGCCCGCCCAGAAGATATAGATTTTGCCAAAGAACCCGGCCATAGGTGGAATGCCCCCCAGCGACAGCAGGCAAATGCTCAGGCCCAGGGTGAGCAGCGGGTCTTTTTGGTATAGCCCAGCATACTCGCTGATCTGGTCGGTGCCGGTGCGCAGCGAGAACAAAATCACGCAGGTGAAGCCGCCCAGGTTCATAAACAGGTAGATGAACAGGTAGTACAGCATGCTGGCGTAGCCCGCGTCACTGTCGACTACCAGACCAATCATTAAGAACCCGGCCTGGCCGATGGAAGAGTAGGCCAGCAGACGTTTCATGCTGGTTTGGGCCAGGGCCACCACGTTGCCCAGCACCATGCTGAGAACCGCCAGGGCGGTAAACACAAAGTGCCACTGCTCCGACACCAGGGGAAAGGCCGTCACCAGCAGGCGAATGGCCAGGGCAAAGCCTGCGGTCTTAGACCCCACCGACAAAAATGCCACCACGGGCGTGGGCGATCCCTCGTACACGTCGGGGGTCCACTGGTGAAAGGGCACAGCGGCAATCTTAAAGGCGATACCGGCAATCACAAACACCAGGGCGACCACCAGACCAATGGGAGCTTCGGTGCCGTCACTGACGATGTTGGCGGCGATCGCACTCAGCCTTGTCTCACCCCCCGACAGCCCGTACAGCAGCGACGAACCGTAGAGAAAAATCGCCGAACTGGCCGCCCCAATCAGCAGATACTTCAGCGCCGCCTCGTTGGAGCGGGGGTCGCGCTTCATGTAGCCCGTCAGCAGGTAAGACGAAATACTTAGGGTCTCTAGGGCGACAAAAATCATCACCAGCTCGCTGGCCCCCGAGAGAAACATGCCCCCCAGAGTAGCCGTGAGCAATATCACCAAAAATTCTGCCAGCGAGGTGCCCGACTGCTCCACATAGCGAATCGCCATAGGCACCGTCACCACCGCCGAGAGGGCGATAATGCCGCGAAACACAATGCTCAAGTCGTCGGCATTAAACGCCCCGATGAAACCGACGGGGTTGGCCATTGACCACTGCAACACCAGGGCAACCACGGCCCCCAGTCCGCCAGCGATGGCAGCGTAGGGGGTCCAAGCCGATGACGAGCGCCCCTGAATCAGGTCGCCCACCAAAATCACCAAGATCGTGACCAGCAGAACGGCCTCTGGCCAGATAGTACTAGCGTTGAGCTGTG
>JBBSLR010000144.1:0-7144 GCA_038255045.1 Phormidesmidales cyanobacterium | reverse complement strand
GGCTGGCAATGGCCTCCAGGTCTACCGAACCATTCCTCTGCCTAAAGGCCCAAGTCATGCCCCTGCCTATTGTCGCGGTTATCGGACGCCCAAATGTGGGCAAATCTACCCTGGTGAACCGCCTGGCCGGGGCCCAAGACGCGATCGTCTACGACCAGCCGGGGGTGACGCGCGATCGCACCTACCAGCCCGCCTTTTGGCGCGATCGCGACTACCTGGTGGTCGATACCGGCGGCCTGGTGTTTGACGACGACACCGAGTTTTTGCCCTACATTCGTGAACAGGCCCAGCTGGCGCTCACCGAATCCAGCGCGGCGGTGCTGGTGGTCGATGGCAAAACCGGCCCCACTGAGTCTGACCGAGAAATTGCTAGCTGGCTGCGTCAGCAGTCCATCCCGGTGCTGCTGGCGGTGAACAAGTGCGAATCGCTTGACAATGGCCTGGTGCAGGCGGCGCAGTTTTGGGAACTGGGGCTGGGGGAACCCTACGCCGTCTCCGGCATCCACGGCAACGGCACGGGGGAGCTGCTAGACGCCCTGGTGGAGTTTCTGCCCGAAACCGTTGAGCAAGCAGAGACAGAAGAGATTAAGGTCGCCATTGTGGGACGGCCCAACGTGGGCAAATCGAGCCTGCTGAATGCCTTTGTGGGCGAAACCCGCGCCATTGTCAGCCCGATTTCGGGCACGACCAGGGATGCGATCGACATGCAGGTGCAGCACGGCGACAAGATCTACCGTCTGATCGACACCGCCGGCATTCGCAAGAAGAAGAGCGTCGAGTATGGCCCAGAGTTCTTTGGCATCAACCGCGCCTTCAAGGCCATTCGCCGGGCCGACGTGGTGCTGCTGGTGATCGACGCCCTCGACGGCGTCACCGAGCAAGACCAAAAGCTGGCGGGCCGCATCGAAGAAGACGGTCGCGCCTGCGTCATCGTCGTCAACAAGTGGGACGCGGTCGAGAAAGACAGCCATACCATCTACGACTTTGACCACCAAATTTCTGCTCGGCTCAACTTCCTCGACTGGGCCAAGCGCATCTTTGTCAGCGCCAAAACCGGCCAGCGGGTGCCGAAAATTTTAGAACTCGTCGATCACGCGGTAGAGCAGCACCGCCGCCGGGTCAGCACCTCGGTAGTCAACGAAGTGCTAGAAGATGCGGTGAAGTGGCATACGCCGCCCACCACCCGCCAGGGTCGCCAGGGCCGCATTTACTACGGCACCCAGGTCACCGTGCGGCCGCCCTCGTTCACCCTGTTTGTCAACGATCCCCACCTGCTCAAAGACAACTACCGCCGCTACGTAGAGCGCCAGTTTCGCGAAAATCTGGGCTTTGAGGGCACGCCGATTCGCATTTTCTGGCGGGGCAAAGCGATGCGAGACCTAGAGCGCAACAACCCCAACCGGGCAACCAAAGTGTAGGGTGATCTTCGATAAATCCACTGATGCAATGGCGGGCAGTGCCCATCCAGCCCTGTCAAGGTGAAGCAGGTTAGGGGCGATCCCATGAGCCTTGTTGATGCTGTTTGTATAGAAAACTCTGAAAGATGACTCTTGCAATCTTGGCCGAACCTGCCCCTTTAACTGCCAATCCTGATGGTGTAGTGAGAGTGGGGGGAACACGGGTAACGTTAGATACTCTGGTTGCGGTATTCAAGCAAGGAGCCACCGCAGAAGAAATTGTCTATCGCTATCCATCCTTAAAGCTGGGTGATGTTTATGCCTCCATTGCCTTCTATCTCAACCATCAAGAAGCTGTAGAAGCATATCTTCAGCAGCGGCAGCAACAAGCGCAAGCAACTCGCCAGGTGAATCAATCTCGCTTTGACCCACAGGGTTTGCGCGATCGTCTGCTTTCCCGACCAGCAGAGCGGTAGGCATGATCAAGTTGCTGGCTGATGAAAATTTAGACAACACTATTATCCGAGGCTTATTGCGCCGTAATCCAGAGATTGATATTGTCCGAGTCCAAGATGTTGGGTTATCAGGAGAAGACGATCCTATGGTGCTTGAGTGGGCTGCCAATGAAGATCGTATTTTGCTGACTCATGATGTTGCTACCATTACCCGCTACGCCTACGACAGGTTAATCAAAAATCTCTCTATGCCAGGGGTGATTGAGATCCATGCGGATGTACCTATTGGCAGGGTGATCGACGATCTTTTGATGATTTTGGAGTGCGGTTTGCTGGAGGATTTCAGCAGTCAAATTTACTACCTTCCGCTGTGAGACGATAGTTTTAGCCCTTCCATAGACCTGATGTAATGGATCTTCTCCGCTCGTTACCCATTGGCCTCTATCTGGAGCAGCCGACGACCTGGCTGCATCGGCTTGACCCTAGGGTCAAGATGGCCTGGCTGATGAGCATTTTGGTGTCGCCGATTTTGGCCAATGCCTACTGGCGGTTTGGGCTGGTGGCGCTGCTGGTGCTGCTGACTCTAGCGGCGCTGATTCCGCTGCGGGTGTGGCGGCAGCAGATGGGCTGGCTGGTGGTGCTCAGCAGCATTGTCATGCTGCTTACTTTTGTCATGCCCGACGGGCTGCAAGTGTCGCAGACGCCCCGGTTGCCCACCCCGGCCGATATGGCCACCCTAGAAGACCCGCCGGAGGTGCTGCCGGAGCTGCCCCAGCCGACGTCGTATCGCTACGAGGTGTTTGACTGGGGGCCAATTACGGTGACGCGGCGATCGCTCAACCTGGGCATTCGCATTGGCACGCTGCTGTTTACTCTGATCTACGGCACCAACCTCTACCTGCTAACTACGGCACCGGAAGAAATCACCGTGGCCCTAGAGGCGCTGATGGCTCCGCTGCGGTGGTTTCGTTTGCCCGTCACCGAGATCGCCCTGACGGTGACCCTTTCGCTGCGGTTCATTCCCCTGGTGCTGGAGGAGGTGCAGAATTTGGTGCGATCGGTGCAGACCCGCGCCATCAACTGGAAGAAGCTGGGCTTTCGCGGCTCGGCCCAGGTGTGGCTGGCGGTGGTAGAGCGGCTGCTGCAAAACCTGCTGCTGCGGGCCGAGCAGATCTCGGCGGCGATGGAGGTGCGCGGCTTCACCAGTCCCAACGAGCACCGGGTGCGCTGGTACCAGATGGTGCTCAGGTCTTGGGACTGGTTTGCCCTGGGGCTGCTGCTGGTGTTTTGGTGGGCGCGCTGGGTCTGGGGAGGCGAGATTTGACCCAGCAGCGGCAGGGTTGGGTGCGATCGCAGCCCCTCAACCACCGCACCGGCAGCGACATCTTCCAATCCCTCTACGGCGACCTGCTGCGGCAGCCTCCTACCCCCGCCACCCTGGTGGCGCTGCTGGAAAGTCCCTATCCGCTACCCCCCGCTGCCCAGCCCTTTGCCGTTCACAGCCACTACTCAATTTGCGCTGGGCCGCCCCATCAAGTAAACGATCTTCCACAGGTGTGGACGCCTGCGGTGGGGGGCATTTTGCCCATGCTGACCGAGCGCTTAGCAGAAGGCGGTCAGCTCGGGCTAATCGGCGAAGACGCCGAAATTGCCGAGGCCACCCTACCGTTTACCGGCGGCTGGCTGGGCTGGCTGGGCTACGACCTGGCCTGGGAGATTGAACGCCTGCCCACCCTAAATGACGACCCCCTGCCCTTCCCGGTGGCGCTGTGGTACGAGCCAGCTACCTTTGCCGCGCTCGATCACCAGGCCCAGCGGCTGTGGCTGTTCGCTTCTTCCCAAGCCGCGCTGGATCAGATGGAAAAGCAGCTCAGCCTGCCTTCTGCAAAAGATGCCCCAATCGCTCAGCCAGCGGGCGATCCCCGCGCTGTGACCCTGGGCATGGCGGCGGCAGACTACCAGCGAGCGGTGCTCCGCGCCAAGCAGCATATCCGGGCGGGGGATGTGTTTCAGGTCAACCTTTCGCTGCGCTTCTCGACCGAGACCACCGCCCACAGCTGGGCGCTGTACCGGCGGCTGCAAACCATTAACCCCTCCCCCTTTGCCTGCTACTGGCGCACCCCCTGGGGCGACGTGATCAGCTGCTCGCCCGAGCGGCTAGTGAAATTGCACGATGGCATGGCCCAAACCCGCCCGATCGCCGGCACCCGTCCCCGGGGCGCAACCCCCGCCGAAGATGTAGAGCTGGCCCAAACCCTGCTCAGCAACCCTAAGGAGCGGGCCGAGCACATCATGCTGGTGGATCTGGAGCGCAACGACCTGGGCCGCGTGTGCCGGTGGGGCACCGTGCAGGTGGATGAACTGCTCACGGTCGAGTACTACAGCCATGTGATGCACTTGGTGAGTAACGTAGTGGGGGAGCTAGGGGGTGCTTCCCATGCCGGGAGGCTGCGCCAGCACAGCACCATAGATCTGATTCGCGCCGTCTTCCCCGGCGGCACCATCACCGGCTGCCCCAAGGTGCGCTGTATGGAAATCATCGAAGCCCTAGAGCCGGTGCGCCGCAGCCTGTTCTACGGTTCCTGCGGCTACTTAGACCGCCGGGGACACTTAGATCTCAATATTCTGATTCGGACTCTGCTGCTGGGGCATACTGATGATTTATTGGCCCCTTCTAAGGTGTGGGGGCAGGTCGGGGCGGGCATTGTAGCCGACAGCGACCCGCCGCGAGAATGGCAAGAGGCACTGCAAAAAGCCAGGGCGCAACTGCTGGCGCTGGGGCTGGGCTAGACCTGCAACAGCCCCGCAACAGACCCCCAACTAAGCGTAATCTCGCATCCCTGGCGCTGAATGCATGCAGATTGCCCACCAGGTTCTAGAATGCATGTGACGAACTTGACGGACGTAACTATCATCCTGTCCTAGGGATGCCCCTTCCTTTCATACTTGAATGAGCACAGAAACCTATCTCAATCACCCAAATTTTGGCCTGCTCTTCAGAGTATGCGTGGTAGACGATGGGCAAGAGCTATATGCCACGCTGTACGCCCAGAGGCTATTTTTTCTGGTCACTCAGTCGCCGGTTGAGGGGTTAGAGTTTCAGCCCCTGGGCCGCAGCAATGCCCGGCTCATGCTCGAAAGCCGCCTGCGGATTTTGCGGCGGGCGGGCCAGCAGGTCGACTATGATCGGCTACAGCACACCTACAAGCAAACCTTTCAATGACCGCTGCCACCAGCGCCCTGCCCGAGCAATTTGACATCGTTCGCCAGACGCTTCCCCCCACGGTGACGCTGGTGGCGGTGACCAAGTTTTTGCCGGTAGAGACCATTCGCGCCGCCTACGAGCGAGGCATTCGCGACTTTGGCGAGAGCCGGGTGCAGGAGGCGATCGCCAAACAAGCCGACCTCGCCGACCTGCCCGACATCACCTGGCACCTGATCGGCCACCTGCAAACCAACAAAGCCCGCAAAGCCGTCGAACACTTCGACTGGATTCACTCGGTGGATAGCCTCAAGCTGGCCGAACGCCTCGACCAGGCCGCGATGGAGCTAGGGAGAACTCCCCAGTGCTGCCTTCAGGTCAAGCTAGTGCCCGACCCGCCCAAGTACGGCATTGACGTCGCTGAGCTAGAGGCGGCGCTGGCCCAGTTCGACCAGCTGGCCCACCTCAAAATTTGCGGGCTGATGACCATCCCCCCCCAAGATGCCAGTGCAGATACGGTGCAAGGCCTGTTCACCGAGGCCAAGGCTCTGGCAGATACGATTAACCAGAAAGGGTTGAACCATCTGCACATTGACCAGCTGTCGATGGGCATGTCGGGAGATTATCAGGTGGCGATCGCCTGTGGTGCCACCATGGTGCGCCTGGGCACAGGGTTGTTTGGCCCTCGACCCAGTACCACCTAGCGACAGGCACCTAGCGATATATACCCAACGATAGACGCCTAATGAGCGACAACCGTGCTCACAGGATTGGGCGATCTTCTCTACGGGTTTCTAACTTAAACCAGCGGCGCAGATATTGACGCGTCAAGGGCTTGAGCGATCGCCAACCGCCATTGATCTACAGCATTTGCCGCGCCAGAATTGCCATCCGGGCGCGCAATCAAGCCCAATTCAGAAAATTTTTAGCTGATTTTTTTAACTAATTGTGAATCAGCTATTCCTTTTTTAGATTTCGTGTATACTGTGGACTCAATATTCTGCGTACAGGGTATTAAATCTAATTCAGGTTCAGCAGTGGAGTTCTGCCTGGGGCAACCCCCAGATCTCAAGCTGCACTTGATCGGGCGCAGAAACCTAAGCCTGCCTTAGCTCAGAGAGAAACGATTCATTTCGGTGACGTTCTACCACTGGGTTTTAATTCAGGTTTAGGCGGTCAGTCGCCCTCCTAGAGGGGCTGATTACCCGATAACCCCAGGCTAACCCCATTAATTTTCACAACAGCCGTTGCAAATGAAAAAATGGCGCTATCATGGCCTCGGATAACCCGAATCATGAAGCTCCCCATCGGCCACTGGCTACGGGGTTGGCCTACCTGAGTGATAGTCATCGTGGAGTGTAAGTTGTGAGCAATGTATTTTCTAAACTGCGGGATTTCGTTGGCCTAAACGACCCAGCAGACTACGACTACGAATACGAAGAAATGGATGGAGAGGAGTACCAAAACCTCTACCAAGAAGAGAACACCCAGCCCATTGTGCAGCCCCAGCCCGAAGAGGTGCGGCGCGCACGCCCCCGTCGCGAACGTATGATGCCCACTGATGCAGGAATGACCCCGATGGCCAGCAACGTAATTGGTATGCCCGGTGCCATGAACGGCACCTCCGAAGTGGTGGTGATGGAGCCTCGCTCCTTTGAAGAAATGCCCCAGGCCATTCAGGCCCTGCGCGAGCGCAAGTCTGTGGTGCTCAACCTCACCATCATGGACCCTGACCAGGCTCAGCGCGCCGTTGACTTCGTGGCGGGCGGCACCTACGCCATCGACGGTCACCAAGAGCGCATCGGCGAAAGCATCTTCTTGTTTACGCCCAACTGCGTGCAGGTGAGCACCCCCACCGAGTACGAAGAAGAAATCTTCATGGGTCAGCCCCAGGGCATGCCCATGCCCGGCCAAATGCCCCCCGCTCCCACCTGGGGTGCCGAGCCGATGGCTCGCATGGCCTAGCGCTGTCCACGCTTAACTAACACGCGACTATCACTGCCCCCGGTCTAGTGCCGGGGGCTACCTTAGGTTATTGTCTTCACTAGCCGCCGCGAGCGGCTGAGTTATTGGTGAGGATGATTATGCCT
>JBBSLR010000143.1:0-7148 GCA_038255045.1 Phormidesmidales cyanobacterium | reverse complement strand
CGGGCAGCGGATCGCTCGGGATCTCTGGGGGCACTGCCACCTGCGAGGGCGTAGGCACCAGGGGCTGGCCGATCTCCCGATACCACAGCTCGCGGTACTGGGGGTAGGGCATCAGCTCGGTGGCGGTGGCGGCGGGTTCAACCCAGCGAATTTTCATGCTCCGCTGGGCCAGAGCCTGGTTGAGCCGAGCATCGCGCACCCGGCCATAGATGCGCTCCACATCGGTGTGGGCGTAGATGCCGTCGGCCCCGATCGCTTGCACCAGCTCGGGCAGCACCTGCACCGGGTCGCCCGATCGCACAATCAGCCGCCCGCCCAGCCCCCTGAGGTCGCCGTCTAGAGCGTGCAGCGCCGCCAGCAAAAACTCCACCCGCGCCGACCCGGTTTCGGGATGGTGCAGCAGGGCGCGGTCAAAGACAAACACGGGCACCACCAGGCCCCGCTGGGCGGCCCGCAGCAGTGGCTCGTGGTCAGAGACCCGCAGATCGCGCCGAAACCAGACAACGGTTTTGTTCATAGCGTGGGAAACCGCCTTGACCGCCAGGCCTTAGGAGCGGCGGTTCTCTTTAAAACCGCAATAAGAAACCGCAACAAGAAAACGCAATAAGAAACCGTCACAAATTAAACCGTAACAAAAAACAGCCGGGCAAGCGGCTTGCCGAATAGTATTTTTGTACTATACTTGTACTCAGTAATTTCACCTGCTCTCGGCGCTGCCTCTGCCCATCCCCGTCATCCATCCATGGTGGGGCGTTGGCCCCTCCACTAAGCAAGGCCGGGAGGCGCTTGATTTCTTTCAAAACGTTTCTTTCAGAGCGGTAGATCTAGAACGGTAGACAGCAAAGGTCAACGCCATGGTTCAACGTCCTCCCTATCCAGTTTCATCCTACTATCAGCGGCCCCAGCAGCCCGGCCCGGCCCCGGTGCCGCCAGGGCCGCCCCAGCCCTACCCAGGGGCGACTAACCGGCCCCGGCCCGCCGCTGGCGACCCCCAGGCCAAGCCGCGCCAGATGCTGATGGCAGGGGGGTCCATGCTGGCCCTGGCGGCGCTGCTGATCACCCCCAACCTGGGCAAAGACCAAGGGCAAGAGAGCAGCCCATTTACCTGCGTCAAGCTTGAGCAAGCTCAGTCCCTGGTGTCGCGCGATCGCCTCAAGGCCCTGCTAGAGACCGAGCTGCAAGCGCCCAAGGCCACCGTGCAAGAGCTGTTGAAGCAGCCCTACTGCGTTATGTCGCCGGGCAAAACCGAGGCCGGGCAGCCCGCCGATCGCGAAGCCTACCCGCTGGAGTTTGACCCCCAAACCTGGCTGGTGGTGCTCTACGAGGGCGATCGCTACGCCGGGTACGACTTCCGCTTTCGCTAGGCTGCTTTTTGCCTCCGTCTCCTTTCCAGATGGCAAAGGAATGCTTGGTTCGTTGCCGAAGTTCTTTGCTAGAGTGGCAGGGCAAATTTGCCTCGGCCCCCTGGTGTTGACCCTATGGTATTGCCTAACAAGCTGCGGCTGAAGAAGCCTCCGCTGCCGTTGATCATCGCTGCTGCTGTGCTCTTCACTGCCGGCGGGGCGCTCAGCGTTTGGGTTGCAACCCGGCGCGGGCAGCTGGCCCGCACTCTGCCCGCCGGGTCTAACGCCATCCCCGCCGACGCCCTGGTGGTGCTGGCCTTGAGCAGCGACGAGACCGAGTGGCGCAGGCTGCGACAGTTTGGCACTGAGGCCACCCAGGCGCAGTTTGACCAGCTGCTGGTGCAGTGGCGCGATCGCCTGTTGGCTAACCAAGACCTCAACTTTGCCGAAGATATTCAGCCCTGGGTTGGCCCCGAAATCACCCTAGCGCTGCTGCCCACCGAGGCGGAGGCCAGCAGCCTGCCCCCCTCCATCCCCGCGCCCGAGCTAGCGCTGGGCTCAAACATTGTGGCGGTGGTGCCGATCGCCGATGCCAATCGCGCCCAGAGCGCTCTGGGCAATCGTCTAGGCGAGGCGGATCTAGCCGAAGCCGACCCCTACCGGGGCATTACCCTCCAGCAGATCGATGGCCAGGGCGAAGCGCCGCTCTACGCCGCCGTCCTCGATGGCTCCACCGCCGTGCTCAGCCCCCAGCTGCCCCTGCTCAAGCGATCCATTGACGCCTACCGGGGGCAAGACTCCCTGGTCAGCCGCCCCGAGGTGGGCCGAGCCTTGGCGCAAATCACCGAAACCCAACCCATAGCGCGCTTCTATATAGATGTCCCCGCCCTGGCTCAAACCGTGGCCGAGGCCGCTGACCCGCCCATTGACCCGACCCGCCTGCGGGCGTTTCAGACCCAGCGGGGGCTGGTGGGGGCGATCGCCGTCAAAAATCGCGGTGTGGCCTTGCAAGGGGTGAGCTGGCTAGAGCCAGGTTCCTCAACCTTCGCCACGGGCAACCGCGCTGACCAAATGCCCCAGCGGTTGCCAATCGGTGCCCTGGTGGCCCTCTCCGGCGGCGACTTTCAGCAGTTTTGGGAAGACTTTCAGGCCGGGGAGCAGTTCTCGGCTCTGCTGCCGGTGCAGGCCGAAGACCTAGCCCTGGGGCTGCAATCGGCCACTGGCCTCAGTCTCGACGAAAACTTTCTGCCCTGGATGGCGGGAGAATTTGCCCTGGGGGTGCTGACGCCCCCTAACGCCCCCGATGACGCTACTGGCGGGGCTGAGACGCCGCCGTTGCCCAACCCGGCCCTGGTGCTGATGGTCAAAGCCAGCGATCGCGAGGCCGCCACCGCCACCTTTGAGCAGCTCGATGCGGTGATGGCAAGCCGCTACCGCTTTGCCGTCGATGCCGTTGACCTGGGCGGCGTGCCCGTCACCCGCTGGACGGCCCCCTTCGACTCGTTGGTGATGGCCTACGGCTGGCTAGAGGGCGATATCGCGTTCTTTACCGTCGGCGAGGGTATAGCTGAGCTGGTGGCCCCGTCTCCGAGCCGCGCCCTGGGGGTCAATGCTCTGTTTCAGACCACCACCGGAGAGGCCCCTCGGCCCAACAATGGCCATTTCTTTGTCAACCTAGAGGCCCTGGCTGACGTAGAAAACAACCTGCTGCTGCCGCCTCTGCCCCAGGCGGGGTTGCTCAGCGCCGAGGCGATCGAAGCGATTGGGGTGACCGCTACGGTGCTGAGCGATCGCCAGGTGCGCTACGACATCACCGCTGCCCTCAAGCGGGGCGATCGCCCCGGCCCGCTCCCGGCCCCCAACTCAGCATCCCCCGCTGCACCAGAGGTCGAGACAGAGGCCGAGGCCGAGGCCGAACCATCCCCTGACTCAGAGGCCGTCCCGCCCGCTGCGGGGGAATAATCATCGTCCTGCCCAGGTCGGTAGCGATGGGCACAACAAAAGTCGGTAGGATAGAAAAGACCCCTCACAGCTACCGAACCTATGGATTTGATTGCGCTCCAGGGCTGGCTCGACAACGCATCCTTTGCGGTGCTGTTTATCGCCATGCTCCTCTACTGGTGTGGCGTCGCGTTCCCTAAAGCCCTGGTGCTGCCCTCTCTGGGCACCGGGGCGATGGCCGTGGGCAACCTCACCATTGCCGCCCTGCTCGGTGCCCGGTGGCTAGAGGGGGGCTACTTTCCCATGAGCAACCTCTACGAGTCGCTGTTTGCCCTGGCCTGGGGCATTACCGCCATGCATCTGGTGGCCGAGCGCATGAGCCGCAGCGCCCTAGTGGGCGCGGTGACGGCTCCCATCGCCATGGCCATTGCCGCCTTTGCTACCCTGACGCTGCCCGGCACCATGCAGGGGTCTGAGCCCCTGGTGCCCGCCCTCAAATCCAACTGGCTGATGATGCATGTCAGCGTCATGCTGCTGAGCTACGCGGCGCTGCTGGTGGGGTCACTGCTGGCGATCGCCTTCCTGCTCGTCACCCAGGGCCAGGCGGTAGAGCTCAAGGGCAGCTCCGTCGGCACCGGCGGCTTCCGCAACGTCAAACTGCACCGGGCTGAGACCCAGGCCTCAAACCCCCAAGACTCATCCCAGGTGCTGGCCATGTCCGGCGGCGGCGCGGCCGTACTGGAGAAAACCGCCCCCGCCGTCAAGCTCTCGCCCCAGCGCCTCACCCTGGCCGACACCCTCGACAACATCAGCTACCGCATGATTGGCCTGGGCTTTCCGCTGCTCACCATTGGCATCATTGCCGGGGCCGTGTGGGCCAACGAAGCCTGGGGCTCTTACTGGAGCTGGGACCCCAAAGAAACCTGGGCCTTAATTACCTGGCTGGTGTTTGCCGCCTACCTCCACGCCCGGATCACCAAGGGCTGGCAGGGGCGTCGCCCCGCTATTCTGGCCGCCACCGGGTTTGTGGTGGTGTGGGTCTGCTACCTGGGGGTCAATATCTTGGGCAAGGGGCTGCACAGCTACGGCTGGTTTTTTTAGATCCCCAGTGAGCACCGGGGCTTAGGCAAGCCAAACCTTTGACCCATAACGTTTCCAGCGCGCCGCTGTAGAGCCAATCTGTGGGGTGAGTCGCGACCAGGGCAAAACCAGAGCCGCAGCCATTGTCTAGACTAGGCTGTGCCACTGGGGGCGGCAGAATGCTAAAACAACCCAGGGGCAGAATGTCTCCCGCCGTTGCGATCGCGCCACCTTATGCCCAGCTCCCCGTCTCTGCTAAACACTAGATCTCGCCGTTGCCCCCGGTGGGCGCGATGGTCGCAGACCGGCCTAGGGCGATCGCTGCTGGCACTGCTGCTAGGGGTTTTCCTCACCCTGGGCTGGGGCTGGGTAGACTCTCCAGGGGTCGCCCAAATTGCCAATCCCCTCAGCCCTGGCAATAACACCCTGCCCCCATCGGGAGTGCAGCGGGTTGGCCAAATAGAGGTCACAGCCGTCACCCTCGACGGCACTGCTCTATTTGACATCGCCTCCCCGGCAGTGTTTAACCGCAACGAGGCGGGCGCTGCGATGCCTGTCGAGGTACGGGCTCGGCAAATTGAGAGCAACCTCAACCAGGTGGTCAACCGTTCCCTGGCGCTGATCGATGACAATGACCCCGTCGATAGCTCTTCCCTGAATGTCAGGATTGAAACCATTGGCGGTCAGCCAGTGCTATTTGCGGTGGGCACTGGCCTAGCCGAGCCTAGAGTTTTGCTCACCGTCACCGACACTGACGCTCAGTACAGTGGCCTATCTCAAGCCGACCTGGCCGACCGCTGGCAAGAGGTGCTACGAGACTCCCTCCGCCGGGCTATAAACAGTCGTCTCCCCGAGGCTCGCCAGCGCCAAATTCGCCGCACCCTCTGGGTTTTACTGGCCGGTGTCTTGCTCACCCTGGCCCTAACCAGCATTTGGCAAGTGCTGGGCTGGCGCAAAAACACCCTAGAGCAAAAGCAAACCGCCCAGGAGAGTCTGCCGCTCTCCCCCGGAGAAGATTCACCCCGTCAAGAGCTGCAGCAACTGTTCAGCTACCAAATTACATTGACCCAGCGACTCCAGGTAGTGGCTTTTTTTCGCTGGCTAATGTTTTGGGGCGTCGCCTTTGTGTGGATCTCGGGCATTGCTGCGTTGCTCTACATCTTTCCCCAAACCCGTGGCTATGCCTTTGGGCTGTTCTCCATTCCGGTGCTGCTGCTGCTGACCTGGTTTTTTGCCGGGCTGCTCAATCGCCTGGCCAACCTGGGCATTGAGCGAGTCGCCCAGGCCTGGGGCAAAAACGAGCTGGGCGACCTCGACGATATCCAGCGCAAGTCCATGCGCCTCTCGACCATTACCGGTGCTGTCAAGGGGCTCAAGACAACCGTCATCTACTCCCTGGCCACCCTACTGGTGCTACAGACCCTCAGAATTGCCCCGGCCTCGCTGCTGGCTTTTGGAGTGGTGGCCGCCCTGGCCATTTCCTTTGCGGCCCAGAGCCTGGTCAAAGATATCGTCAACGGGTTTCTGATTTTGCTCGAAGACCAGTACGCCATTGGCGACCTGGTGACCACCGGCACCACCACGGGCATTGTTGAAAATCTCAACCTGCGGATTACTCAAATACGCGGCGAAGATGGCCGTCTAGTCACCCTGCCCAACAGCCTAATTGCCCAGGTCGAAAACCTCAGCCGCATCTGGTCGCGGGCCAACCTGCTGATTGACGTGGCCTACGGCACCAATGTTGACGAGGCCCTGTGGGTGGTGCACGAAACCGCCCACGTCATGGCCAATGACCCCGAATGGCGTAGCGCCATTCTCAACCCGGTGGAGATGCTGGGAGTCGAGGCCATGAGCCACGCCGGTCTCACCCTGCTGATCTGGATCCGCACTCGGCCCCTAAAGCAGTTTTTGGTGGCTCGGGAGTTTCGTCGCCGCCTGCGGATTGCCTTTGATCAGGCGGGTATCGCCATTGGGGTACCCCATGTGACGTTTAGCGAGCCAGGTAGCAATTTAGAAACCAACGGCAATGGGGCCACCCCACCGCTAAGCGAAAGCAGGGCCGCTGAACCCCGCTAGTGCCTGTGTCATTGAGGTGGGTAATTGAGGTGGGTGAGATGCGATGATCTCCCGCCGGGCCAGTCTTCGACCATCGCAGCGCCAACACTGCCGCCCCGCCGCAGTTCTCAGCCCTACTTGAGCTTCTGCTTGATGAAGGCCAGCATCTTGCCCAGCTGGCCCCTGAGCTGAGCCACCTCGCTCTTGAGCTGCGTCACCTGAGCCTGTAGCGCCTGGAATTCGGCGGCGCTGACGTCGCCACCACCGCCCGCCGGAACCGCCGCCGGAGTCGCCGCAGGGGCCGCCACAGGTGCGCGGCGCGGTTTGCGGGCCTTGACCATCGCCCCCTTAATCGCCTCAATCAGTTCTTTTTGCTCAAAGGGCTTTTGAATAAACTCGAAATACTCAAAGGGTTCGGTAATTTTTTCGGTTACCTCTTCCTTGCGGCCCGACATCAGCACCAGAGGAATGTTTTGCAGCTCTGGGTTAGCTTGAATCTCTTGAAAGACCTCCCAGCCGCTCATGCGGGGCAGCAAGAAGTCGAGCATGATCAAGTTGGGGCGATGACTGTGGATGGCATCCATGCCCTCTACACCGTCTTGGGCCTCAATGACATCAAAGTTGCCCTGGGGCAGCATGTCGCGGACGCGCATGCGGATGACCCGGCTATCATCGATGACCAAAATCCTATGATTTGTCACTGTTGACTCCTCTCACGGTGTCGAAGGG
>JBBSLR010000142.1:0-7174 GCA_038255045.1 Phormidesmidales cyanobacterium | reverse complement strand
CGGGGCCCTCTTCTACGAGCACCAGGCCATCTGGGCCTACAGTGCCGCCGCTGGTGGCCTCAGCGACACCGACGTGGGCAAAACCGTATGGCCTTGCCCTGGCCAACCAGGCCGACCCCATGGTGCACCGCGACCTGCTCAGCCAGGTAATTACCGACCTGGGCGGCGAACCGGTGATGGCTGAAGACAGCTACGACCTCTCGGCCTACCTAGAGCGCGGCGACGGCGGCCTCGACTCCGATGTGAATATCGCCAAGCTGGCCCTACAGGTTACAGATCGTCAATTCACTCCTGACTTTAGCCCGAGGCTTGGCCCCGGGCTGTTTTTATAGCGACTCTAGGACTGGGATGAGATCGCCGCCACCTCGGCAGACTGAGCGATCGCCTGCCAGTCACCATCGGGGCTGAGATAGCCCACCTCCGCCACATAGATCCGATCCCACTGGGGCAGGGGCAGGTACCAGTCTTGGGCAAAGTCGTCGCGGCAGAGCTGCTCGGCCACAGCCTTGGGCAAGGGCGCAGTGGTGGCGTGGCCGGTGACATCGTAGAGGCGCAGGGTCATGGTGGTACCGCCCTGATCTTTAGCGCGGGCGCGATCGCCGCCGTCGATTTGCCACACCGCATAGAAGCGATCGCCCTCACGGTCCACCGACAGTCGTATCCAGCTGGCGGGTTCTGGCTCAGCGGCTGCGGCTGGCTCAGCGCGGGTGGGCGTCACTCCAAAGCTATCGCGGGAGCCAGGCGGAATGCTGGCCAACGCGGCCACCACCTCCGGTGGCAGCCCCGCTAGATCGGTTACTGCATTCTCAGCGGTCAGCTCTGGGTCGGCGGCCAGCTCTGGCGGCGGCGGCACGTAGTCACCTGGCTCTAGGGGCACCGGCGGCGGCACCGGCACCGGGGCCGGACGCAGGGGCGGCATGGCATCGACCGGGGCCGTCGCCCCGTTGGTTTCGTCGGGTTCGCCGGGCAGATCTTGCCGGGTGCCCTCTAAGTCGGCGGCAGTTCCCAGGTAAATCTGGCTGATCAGTTCGTCCTCTAACGGGCTGGGCAATAGCCCTGGGGCGCGCTCGTCTGGGGGCAATGGCCCGGCGGCGATCGCCTTTGACGACATCGGCTCTGGGGCAATCGGCTCTGAAGCAGTCGGCTCTGAAGCAGTCGCCCCGGCGCTGGCATCGGCACGGGAACCGGCACTGGCACCAAAGAACTCGGTCTCGGGCGGCAATGGCCCGGCGGTGATGGGCCACGCCCCGGCGGCGCTGCCGCTGCTGGCGTCTTCGGCGTGGTCGGGCAGGCGAGCGGCCTCTGCCGCCAAGGCCGGAGGAATGTCGGCGCTGCTGGGGGGGCTGCCCATAATTTCCACATCGGCGGAGGGCAGACCTAGCACCATCTGCTGTAGCTCCGGCGGCACATCGGCATCGTAGGCGATCTCTGGCCCATACCCTGGCCCATACCCTGGCTCTAACGGGGACTCTAACGGGCCAACCCCCACCCCCGGCAGACCCGACTCCTGCCAGACCCCATCCCCTGGCTCGGGCATGGCTCCGGTGCCCAGGGCTGCGGCCCGAGCCAGACAGGTCTGGGCTTCGGTTTGGCGGCCCATTTGCGCCAGCGCCTGCCCCTTGCCCACCCAGGCGTCAGCGGCGGTCTGATCTAGCTCTAGGGCGGTGTCAAAGCAAAAGATGGCCTCTTCGTAGCGGCCCGTGGCGCTCAGCAGCCGGCCCTTGCCCACCCAGGCTTCGATCACGCTGGAGTCAAGCTTTAGGGAGGTGTTAAAGCTCTCCATGGCGTCGTCGGCTTCGCCTAAAAGGGCCTGGGCCGTACCCCGTTGGGCCTGGGCCTGGGCGGCGATCGCATTGATGCCCTGGGCTGGTACTCCGGTGACCCCGGCCTTGCTGCGCTCGACTTCGGTGGCTTCCACCGCTTGGTCGAAGTAGATCAGGGCTGTGTCGTAGCGCCCCTCCCGCATCAGCCGTCGGCCCTCAGCCAGGTCAATGCGGGCCTGCTCTAGCTTGCTGGGGGCAGCCACCGCCGAGTACGAGCCATCTCTCGGCACCAGCTCGGCCTCGGGGGGCAGCAGGCCAACCTCAACCCCCGCCTCGGGGATCGCGGGGCCAGGGGTAATGGGGGCTTTCCCCACCGCAGAGAAGTTAATGCCCAGCCCAGGGCTGGGAGCAATCCCAGCCTCTAGAATTTCGCCCCGGCCTTCGTCGCGGTCGTCGTCCAGGGCTTCATCGCGTTTGCCGCCAAACAGCGAGCCGACAATCCCCGCCAGCAGCAGCACCGCCGGAATCGCCGCCAGCATCCACCAGGCGCTGGGGGGCAGGTTTTGAATACGCTGCCAGAGACTGCCTGAGTCAGTGACCGGATCAGCATCGGCTGGTGCTTCAGAATCAGAATCAGAGTCAGAATCAGGATCAGCCGCCGCACTGCCATTGGCCGCCAGATTGCCCTGGCGGTCGCGCAGCTCGACTTCGCGATCACTCCCCCCTACCACCAGCTGCCCCTCGGGGGTATAGCCCAGGGAGGCCGCTGGGGCATCGAGTTCAATGGCCTCCGACAGGCGGGCGGTGCCATCGGGGTTCCACAGCTGTAGGGTGCTGTCGGCCCCGGTAGTAGCCAGGGTGCCGCCGTCGGGGGTGTAGGCCACGGCGCTGACGGCGCTGTCGTGGGCCTGAATGGTTTCGCCTCGGGGTTGCAGGGTCGAGCGATCCCAGTTGCGCAGGGTGCCGTCGGCTCCCGTAGTCGTGAGCACCTGGCCGTCGGGGCTGCTGGTAATGGTGGTCACCCCGCCCTGGTGGGCACTGGCGCTCTGCCCGGCGGGGGTGCCGTCGGCATTCCAAAAGCCCAGGTCGCCGCTGCTGCTACCGCTGATCAAAGCCTGCCCCCCGGCGGGGTAGTGGAGGGCCTGGACGGGGCTACCGTGGGCGGCAATGGGTGCTCCTAGGGCGCTGCCGTCGGCCAGCGACCAGCGCTCAATGGTGCCGTCGGCGCTGCCGCTGGCGAGGGTTTGGCCGTCGGGGCTAAGGGCCAGGGCCAAGATCGGGCCACCCTGCCCGGCGATGGTTTCCCCCAGGGGCGCGCCGCTGCGATCCCAGCGGCGCAGGGTGCCGTCGGCCCCGCTAGAGACGACGGTTTGGCCGTCGGGGCTAATGACAACCGCCGACACCACTCCTCGGTGGGCAGCGGCCACCTCGGTGCCCGCCGGGTTGCCCTGGGCGTCGAGCCATTGCAGCTGGCCGTCTTCGCCGCCGCGCACCATAAAGCTGCCGTCGGGGGCCAGGGCCACCCCGCCGGGTAGTTTGCTGGCCCTCACCGTGACGTTGTCACTGGCGGTTTGCTGGGCTGCTGCTATGGCCGTCTGCCCGGCTGCGCTGGTGGCAAAGCCTAGAAATGCCTCGATGGGAAGGCTCGGCTCGCCTCGGTAGATGTAGTTGCGGGGCTGGGAGTAGGGATAGCGGTCGTCGTCGGGCAGGGTATTGTGCATGCTGACCGGGCGCACGGCATCTTGGTCGAGCACCTCGGAGGCGATCGCATAGCTGATGCCGTCATTGCCCAGTTCGCGCACCACCGCTGCGGTGTCGTCTTCAGCCACCGTCACGGCGGTTTCCCCGGTCTCAAAGGGCTGCCCGCCAAAGATTTCGTAGTCGGCCAGCGCCAGCCGAGTTGAGCTGTCGGTGGGGCGATCGACCAAGCGCACGGGCACGTTGGGGCCGCCTACCTGCGACCAGCTGGTGATCTCGCCGCGAAATATGGCGGCAAAACTCTCAAAGGTCAAATCCCCCTGAAAAGGGTTGTCGCGGCCCACAATGATGGCAATTTTTTCCCGCGTCACCGGAATCGAGGTCAGGCTGGGGTCTTGCTCGGCCTCGCTGAGCGATCGCCCCAGGGCCGCCAGGTCAACGGCACCACCCTGGAGGGCAGCCAACGCCTGATCATCGCCGTTGGTAGTGGCTACCACATCGGTATCGGGGTAGCGCTGCTCAAACCCCGACCCCAGACTCTGGTTAATGCCCGCCATGGACGACGACCCATCAATGGTGAGGGTGGTGCCAGGGGCAACGCTGTCTTGCAGGGTAAAGGTGGGGGTGGGTTCCGCCGAGATCTGAGCCAGCAGCCCAGATCTCAAAGCATCAATCGGTAGCGCGGCCAGGGTGCTGAGGAGGGCCAGCAGGGCCAGGGGCGGCTTACGAAGCTGATTCATGGCGGTACCCAGCGGGTCAGTAGAAGTTCTGCTAAAGGATACACGCTGGGGCGGGGGGTGGAGCGGTTTTTTGGCAGAGACGATTGCCTCAGCGCGGTGTTGCAGACTGGTGCGGGGGCAAGGTTTTGCAGACTGCGACGGCTAAAGTGTGAATCAAGAAGTTTACCCCCGGTTCCTCTGGGCGCAGGCTATGCGCCCCTACAGGTTGGCTTTTTGGGCATCGGGGTGATGTGGCTCGAATGGGTATGCCCCTCTGCTCTGGCAAATCGCGATAAGCTGATGATGGCGCTCACCAGCAGGCTACCTATGGTACTTCGCAGCATCGTCACGGCCCTTTTAATCGTCGGCATTTGGCTGCTTAGCGGCGCTGGGCTAACTGCCCAGGCCCTCACCCCCATTGAGCTGAGCGATGTGACCTATAGCCCCTGCCCCCCTGAGTACGCCGAAGGCATGGTGGTCTCTGGCTCCATTCGAGAGGCCAACTGCTTTTTGATCACGGGTAAAGCCATTAACCGCTCCGGCAAGCTGGTGGTCGATGCCGATATTTTTGGCCGCATCTTTGACGCCAACGACAACCCGGTGATGCAAAACCGAGGGCGGCTAGGCGGCATCGCGGAGGTGCCCCCCGGAGAAAGCGACTTTGAACTGCGGGTTTCGATTTCTGCAAACCAGCCCGAGCCGCTCAAGCTTAAGCAGTTTAAGGCATCGGGTTTCACCAGCACCGTGCGATATACAGGCGAGTAATTCAGCTTGCTGAACGCTTCTGGCCAGCGGGGGAAGTTAGCTTAGGATCGAGGATTAGAAGGCTGGCTATCTCACTCTGCTTTAGCAGGCTTTCGCGGTGAGCCAGGGAATTTACTCCCTGGCGGTTGTGGTCAGCGTCCCCTCATCTGTAGGCGTTTCGGGAATAGTTTGGCCACCTTGACCGGGCTGGCATTGCCCACCCTACCGCAGCGCAGAGGCTAAAACTCAATCCCCGGCTGGGCTTTCACCCCCTGCTCGCGAAAGGGGTGCTTTACTAGGGTCATCTCGGTGACCAGGTCGGCCCGCTCAATCAGCGCCGGGGGAGCGCCGCGCCCGGTGAGAATCACGTGGGTCATCTCGGGCTTTTCGGCCAGCCCCGCCAGCACCTGCTCGACGGTGAGAAAGCCGTGCTTGAGGGCGATATTCACCTCGTCGAGCAAAACGGTTTTGTACGCGGGGTTGCGAATGTAGCTGAGGGCGGTTTCCCAGGCGGCCTGGGCGGTCTGGGTGTCGCGATCGCGATCCTGAGTGTCCCAGGTAAAGCCTTCGCCCATGGCGTGGAAGCTGAGCTGATCGCCAAACCGCTCCATCACCGCCTTCTCCGCCGGTTCCCACGCGCCCTTGATAAACTGCACAATGGCGACCTTGTAGCCGTGGCCGATGGAGCGCAGCACCATGCCCAGGGCGGCGGTGGTCTTACCCTTACCGTTGCCGGTGTGGATGATCACCAGCCCCTTTTCGACCTTGCGGTCGGCGATCCGCTGCTGCTGCACCTCCTGGCGGCGCTGCATTTTGCGGCGATACTGTGCTTCAGACAGGCTGGCCCCCTCGGCCTCTTGGTTGAGGGCGGTGGCCGCAGCATCGAGGCGATCGGTGGGTTGAGTCATAGGGCGACAGGTTTGTAGGCAGGTTTGTAGCAAGGGCAAAGGCGCGGCCCGGCTAAGATTTAGGGGGCGGGCGATCGCGGCTCTGCCTATCCTAAAGGTTTAGCACCACCTCTAGGCGCAAAACCAGGGCACCAACACCTCCAGCAGATGCTAAGATAGTTCAGCCTAAGGGCATGTAGCTCAGTGGATAGAGCACTAGATTCCGGTTCTAGCGGTCGCAGGTTCGAATCCTGCCATGCTCGTTGCAGTAAATCTCATCTTTACAAGATTCATTTCCAGAGTCGCCATCAGGTCTGTGTGTCTGGCAATCTCTTCATCTGGCATTGGTGATGCTATGGTGGTGCATCTGGCCACCCACGGTCTATTGGAATATGGTGATCCGCAAGCGTCTGTTGTGCAGGATGTGCCGGGAGCTATTGCACTAGCGCCAGGCGATGGGGAGGATGGGCTTCTAACCTCTGCCGAAATTCTAGAAGATATCAAGCTCAGTGCCGAAATTGTGGTGCTGAGCGCCTGCGATACGGGGCGGGGTGACATCACGGGGGATGGGGTGATTGGTCTCTCTTGATCGCTGATGGCAGCGGGCACCCCGACCGTAATTGTGTCGCTCTGGGCGGTGCCTGATGCACCGACAGCCCAGCTGATGATGACGTTTTATCGTGAACTGCTGCTGGCGGAAATCAGAGACTAAGCCCTGCGGCAGGCCATGCTGGAAACCATGAAAACCCACCCCAACCCTGTAGACTGGGCCGCTTTCACCTTTGTTGGATTGGGAGAATAGCGGAGGTTGCCGCCGCTGGCTGCAGAAGACGATTCTCTGCCTGTCGGCGCTGCTTTGCCATACCAAAGTTGCAGAGATTTTGGCATTACCCAAGGTGCAAGAACTGCAAGACCTCACCGGTAACGCCAGACTTTTCAGCGCCTCTGCAAGACTTGGAAACGGATTAGGACATGACCAGCATTCGCCGGTTGAGTCGCATTGTGCAAGCGATGCGATGGTAGCGATGAGTGGTCAGATGACGATGCTGGGAATCTCCCAGGGGTAGGAGCAACACAATCCGCCATGATTGGGTTTTTAAGGTCAAAATTTAGCAAACTCATAGCTGAGTGTGAAGAATTTGAGTAATTCTTCTGATGACTAGCCTAGGTTTGTGTATAGTCTGGAAACTTCTAAATAGCTACGCGATAGCACAGTTAGCGCCCTAGTACAGGTGGACTGTAGCTCTAGGCAGCATGCGGAGTGGCCGTGAACTTTTTTGTTAAGGCTATTTGTTGAAACTAACCGTATGCTCAGAAACCTTAGTAGTTGGGTCTTAAGCAGGCTGGGAAATTCAGGTTTTAT